>DATJDY010000096.1:0-6998 GCA_035497155.1 Luteimonas sp. | reverse complement strand
AGCGGATCGGACTGGGCACGCTGTTCCAGGCGTGCGTTGGCGGCGTGCAGTTCCAGGACCTGGCTGCGCACCTCTTCCTCGAGCGCATGGCGCTGGCGGGCGTGCCGCCGCTGCTCGTGCCGGAACAGCGCATACACTGCCGTCGCCAGCAGCGCGGCCAGCAACAGTTCGAACAGCCAGGTCTCCTGGAACGGCTGCGGCATGCGCGGGATCCCCTGTCCCCGGGCCCCATCCTATGCCCTTTCCTCGGCCCCGGGGCGGGTCAGCACTCGATGACGTTGACCGCCAGGCCGCCGCGGGACGTTTCCTTGTACTTGTCCTGCATGTCGCGGCCGGTGTCGCGCATGGTCTTGATGACCTTGTCCAGCGAGACCTTGTGCTTGCCGTCGCCGCGCAGGGCCATGCGGCTGGCGTTGATCGCCTTCACGGCGCCCATGGCATTGCGTTCGATGCACGGGATCTGGACCAGGCCGCCGATCGGGTCGCAGGTCAGGCCGAGGTTGTGCTCCATGCCGATCTCTGCCGCGTTCTCGACCTGGGACATCGTGCCGCCCAGCGCCGCGGTGAGTCCGCCCGCCGCCATCGAGCAGGCCACGCCGACCTCGCCCTGGCAACCAACCTCGGCGCCGCTGATCGATGCGTTTTCCTTGTAGAGGATGCCGATCGCGGCGGCGGTGAACATGTAGGCGGACACGCCCGCCTCGATCTGTTCCGGGGTCTTCCCCGCCCCGCAGAATTTCTCGTAGTAATGCAGCACCGCGGGCACGATGCCGGCCGCGCCGTTGGTCGGCGCGGTGACGACGCGCCCGCCCGCGGCGTTCTCCTCGTTCACGGCGAGGGCGAACAGGTTCACCCAGTCGAGCGTGGTCAGCGGATCGGCGAACGCGTCTTCCGGGCGCGCGGTGAGTTCGGCGTGCAGCAGCGGCGCGCGGCGTTGCACGTGCAGGCCGCCGGGCAGGGTGCCGCCTTCGCGGATGCCGCGCTGCACGCAGGCGCGCATCGCCTCCACGATCTCGCGCATGCCCGCGCGGATGTCCTCGTCGCTGCGCCAGGCGCGCTCGTTCGCGAACATCAGCTGGGCGATGGTCAGGCCGTTGCGCTCGCACTGTTCCAGCAACTGCGCGCCGTTGTCGAACGGATAAGCAAGCGGCGTGGTATCGGCGACGATGCGGTCTTCCGCGGCCTCGTCCTGGTTGACGACGAAGCCGCCGCCCACCGAGTAGTAATCGCGCGTGGCGATCACCGCGCCCTCCGCGTCGTACGCGGTGAAGCGCATGCCGTTGGTGTGGAACGGCAGCTTCTGGCGCTTGTTCATCACCAGGTCGGCCTTCTCGTCGAAGGCGATCTCGTGCGAGCCGTCCAGGCGGATGCGCTTCGTGCCGCGGATGCGCTCGAGCGCGGCGGGGATGACGTCGGGATCGATCTCGTTGGGCCAGTGGCCCTCCAGGCCCATCATCACCGCCTTGTCGGTGCCGTGGCCGCGTCCGGTCAGGGCGAGCGAGCCGTAGACCTCGGCGCGCAGGCGCGCGGTGCGGGCCAGGTCGCCGCTCTCGCGCAGCCATTTCTCGACGAAACGGGCGGCCGCGCGCATCGGCCCGACGGTATGGGAGGAACTCGGCCCGATGCCGATCTTGAAGAGGTCGAAGGTGCTGACGGCCATGCCGCTATTCTATGCCGCATGCCCGGGCCTTTCCTGCTGTTCCAGCGCGACGACTGCCATCTCTGCGACCTGGCGCTGGAGGCGCTGGCGCTGGCACGGGCGCCGGCGTTCGGCAGCGTCTTCATCGATGGCGACGAGGCCCTCGAGGCGCGTTACGGGACCCGGGTGCCCGTCCTCCGCGACGAGGCCACCGGCCGCGAGCTCGATTGGCCCTTCACTCCTGACACCCTCGCGGCCTTCCTCCGCGCCCCGGCGTAAACCCCCTTCGACGCTGCGCTGCAGAAACGGTCATGGGCTTCGGGTTGGTCGCCGGAAGTCCCCCCACGATTCCACCGCCTCCGCACGCGCGGCGCCTTGGCTTCTCTACCTACGAAGCGGGGAGCCGCGCTTGGCGCGGCGGCGTGACGGCGTGTGTTGGGCCGAGCGGGCCATGGATGGCCCGCGCCCGCGGAGTGAGTCCTGGACGACTCGTCGACGCGGCGGACCACACGCACGTCGTCGCGTCGCCCAGCCCCGAGGGCGATCTCGACGGAGCGTTACGGGGCGGGGGCGAAGACGACGCGGGTGCTGATGGCGACTTCGTCGGGAATGAGCGACGTGTCGGCCCAATCGCCGCCACCGACGCCGAAATCCAAGCGCTTCACCGTCGCCTTGCCGGCGAGCACCGGCGCCTTGCCTGGCGTCCACGTGAACGACAGCGTCACCGGCTTGCGCACGCCGCGCAGTTCCAGCACGCCATCGGCGGCGTAGCGACCGTCGCCGAGGCTGCGGAACTTCGTCGCGGTGTAGCGGGCCTGCGCGAACTTCGAGACATCGAAGAAGTCGGTGCCGCGCAACGTGCCGTCGCGGTCGTCGTTGCCGGTCTTCGCGCCGGCGAGCGGGATCGCAACCTCGAGTCGCGAGTTCTCCAGGTGCGCGGGGTCGAACCGCAGCTTGGTGGTGAACGCGGGGAAGCTGCCGGTGAAGACTTCGCCGTCGTACTTCGTCGCGAACACGAGCGTGGAGCCCGCGGCCTGGACGTAGTCGGCGGCCATGGCCGGGAGCGCTGCGATTGTCGCGGCGAGCGCAAGGACCAGCGCGGGCAGGCGGCCGCGGCAGGCGCGGGCAGCAGTATCGAAACTCATGGAAATCTCCTGCGCTTGGCGGGAAGCATGCGGGACAGGGTGGGGTCGTTGCGGAACAGGTGGTGGTGCAGCGCGGCCGCGGCATGCAGCGCGACCAGCGCGACGAGCACCCAGAACAGCCATTCGTGCGCGTCGCGTGCGGTGTCGGCGAGTCCCTTGGCGGGCGCCGCGAGCTTCGGCATCGGCACCAGTCCGAACCAGCGGAACGGACGCAGGCCGCTGGCCGAGTCGTACAGCCAGCCGGACAGCGGCATCGCCAGCAGCAACCCGTACAGCAGCACATGGGTGGTCGCTGCGATGCGCGCCTGCCACGACGGCGTGCCCGCGACCGGCGCCGGCGCGCCGGCGTAGAGGCGCCAGCCGATGCGCAACAACACCAGTGCGAGCACGGTGATCCCGATGGACTTGTGCATCGTGAACACCCAGAAATACTTCGGGGTCTTCGGCAGCGAGTCCAGGCTCAGGCCGACGATCGCGAGCACCAGCACCAGCAGCACGACCATCCAGTGCAGCGCCTGGCTGACGGGACCCCAGTGCTCGGCGGTGTTCTTCCAGGTCATTGCTCCGGATCCTGCGGCGGCGCGGCGGGCGCGGCGGGCGCGTCGGGCGCGTCGCCGGTGCGGTGCGCTTCCGCCTCGATGCGCACGGCGACGGTGTCGCCGATCAGGCTCGACCAGGCGTCGGCACCGAAGGCCGCGCGGCTCAGCGTGGTCGTGGCCGAGAATCCCGCAGTGCGCCTGAACGGCGGCAACGGGTAGCGTTTCAGCTGGTTGAACTTCACGTCCAGGACGATCTCGCGCGCGACGCCGCGCAGCGTCAGCAGGCCGGTCACGCGCGCGTGCGTCGCATCCACCGGTTCGACGTGCGTGGACACGAACGTCGCCACCGGATGGCGGGCGCCGTCGAGCAGGCCGCGGCCGAGCGCCGCGCGGCTCCAGTCCGCGTCGCCAAGGTCGAGCCTGGCGATGGGCACGCTGACCGAGACCTGTGCGCGGCTCCAGTCCTCCGGGTCGAAGACCAGCGTGCCGGTACTGCCCGAGACGGTGCCGATCGCCTGCGAATACCCGGCGTGCGAGAGTTCGAACACCACCCGCGTATGCACCGGGTCGAGCGCATAGCGCGCGGCCTGCGCCCATGCGGTTCGCGGCAGCAGCATCGCCGCCAGCATCGCGCCCGCGAGCAGCGTGTCCACCGCCAGCGCGCGCACGCGCCATCGTGGCGCGGGCGGCGGAATGCGGGCGGCGAGGGGGAACGACGCGGCGGAAGGCATGACCCGATTCTAGGCGCAGCGGCCGTCGGGAAGCGCGAAGCCCAGCGATCGGCCGGGCAAACCGGCGAATTCCAGTAGCGTGGCTTGCCCTGCGGCGGCCTGCATCGCGAGGATCGGCGCATGCCCCGGATCGCATGGAAGCTCCTGGCCGACCTCGGACACGAGGTGCGCACGCCGATGACCGGCGTGCTGGGCATGAGCGAATTGTTGCTCGACGGGCCGCTGCAGCCGCAGCAGCGTGGCCAGGTCGAAGCGATCCGGCAGGCCGGGGAGCACCTGCTGCGGCTCGTCGACGACGTGCTCGAGCTGGCGCGGATCGGCGAAACGGGGCTGCGGCTGGACCCGCGGCCTTTCGACATGCGCGCGCTCGTCGCCGGCGTCGCCGCGCTGCACGCGCCGCCGGCGCGCGCCCGCGGGCTCGCGTTCCGTGCCACGGTCGCGCCGGGATTGCCGCGCCTGCTGGTGGGCGACGCGATGCGCGTACGCCAGGTGCTGTCCAACCTGGTGGGCAATGCGATCAAGTTCACCCTGCGCGGCGAGGTCGGCATCCACGCCGCGCCGGGTGCGGGCGGTTGCGGCCTGCGCTTCGTCGTCCACGACACCGGTCCCGGCCTCGACGCGGCGCAGCGCGCGCTGCTGTTCCGTCGCTTCGGGCAGGCCGACGCGGGCCTGCGCCACGGCCGCGGCAGCGGACTCGGGTTGTCGATCAGCCGCGAGATCGTGCTCGCGATGGGGGGAAGCATCGCCGTCGACAGCGCGCCAGGTGCCGGCGCGCGCTTCATCGTCGAATTGCCGCTTGCGGCGGACGTCCCCGCGGACTGACGCAGCGGAGCCGGGTCGGAGCGTCGCGGCCGAACTAGTCCTCGACGCCGCGCAGGAAGCCGATGAGGCCGTGCATGTAGGTGGCCTGGTCGTCGTACATCGCCATGTGGCCGCCGTCGGGGCAGAACAGGTAACGGCCGTCGGGGAAGAGCTTCGACATCTTCTCCATGAACGCCGGCTCCATCGTGTCGTGGCCGGCGCCGATCACCAGCGTCGGCACCATGATGCGGTGCAGGTCGGCGGTGCGGTCCCAGTCGGCGAGGATGCCGCTGGCGCCCATTTCGCTCGGGCCCTGCATCGGCACGTACACCGCCTTGTTGAGGTGCGCGAACGAACGCAGCACGGGCTCCGGCCACTGCGCCGACGGCATGTGCAGGATGTGTTCCTCGTAGAACGGCTGCAGCAGTTCCTCGTAGCGCGGGTCGTCGTAGCGCTTCGCCGCCTCGAGCGCGAGGATCTCCTTGAGCGCCGCCTGGTCCATCGTCGGCATCAGGGTCTCGTGCGCATAGCGGTTGTACTCGGGGATGCTCGACATCATGTTCGAGACGACGAGGCACTTGAGGTGCTGCTGGTACTTGAGCGCGTACTCGATCGCGAGGACGCCGCCCCAGGAATGACCGAGCAGGCAGAAATCGTCCTTGTCCAGGTGCAGCGCCTGCCGCACCTGTTCCACTTCGTCGACGTAGCGATCGATCGAGAGCAGCGGCGCCATGTCCTTCGGCTGGTCGCTGTACGCGGACCCGAGCTGGTCGTAGTAGTAGTACTCGATGCCCTCGCCCGGGAACCAGCTGTCGAAGGCCTCGAAGTATTCGTGGGTCGCGCCGGGACCGCCGTGCAGCAGCAGGACCTTGAGCTTCGGGTTGTTGCCGACGCGCTTGGTCCAGACGCGGAAATCGCCGGATGGCGTGTGGATGGGGATCATGCGGACGCCGCCGGACAGCATGTCGTCCCGGCCTGCATCGTCGAAATAAGCCGCGGATGGGCTGGCGGTCTTCGATTGCGCGGGTGCGGCGGGAGCCGCTGCGACTGCGCCCATGGACAGCAGGCCCAGCACCAGAAGGCAGGACGTCAGGACGTTGCGCATGGCCGGCTCTCCCCGATTGGTGCCGGGGAGGCTAGCAGGTCGCGGGCGCTGCGGCGCAGCCGCTGCGCTGCGGGCCACCGCGCTTCCGATCAGGTGCCGCGGGCGGACAGCGCGTGGACGGCGTCGACGAGCACGCCGACGTGCTCCGGCGACATGTCGGGCGACATGCCGTGGCCGAGGTTGAAGACGTGGCCCTCGCGCGAACCTCCGTTGCCCGCGGCGTAGCTGTCGAGCGCGAGGCCCGCCTGCGCGCGGATCGCATCGGGCGAGCCGTACAGCGTCGCCGGATCGAGGTTGCCCTGCAGCGCGACCTTGCCGCCGGTGCGTCGCGCGGCGTCTTCCAGCGTCACGGTCCAGTCCACGCCGACGCCTTCGCAGCCGCTGGCCGCGAGATCCTCCAGGTAAGGCGCATTGCCCTTGCCGAACAGGATCAGCGGCGTGCGCTCCGCACCTTCGCCGCGCGCCAGTTCGCGCGCGATGCGGGTGAGGTAGGGCAGCGAGAATTCGCGGTACATCGCCGGCGACAGCACGCCGCCCCAGGTATCGAACACCTGCAGGGCCTGCGCGCCGGCCGCGCGCTGCGCGGCCAGGTAGGCGATGACCGCGTCGGTGTTGACGGAGAGCAGCGCGTGCAGCGCCTTCGGGTCGTTGAGCGCCAGCGCCTTGATGCGCGCGTAGTTGTCGCTGCCGCCGCCTTCGACCATGTAGCAGGCCAGCGTCCACGGGCTGCCGGAAAAGCCGATCAGCGGCACGCGATCCTGCAGTTCGCGGCGGATGGTGCGCACCGCATCCATCACGTAGCGCAGTTCGGTTTCCATGTCCGGAACGCCGAGCTTCGCGATCGCGGCGGCGTCGCGGACCGGGCGCTCGAACTTCGGGCCCTCGCCCTCGACGAAATGCAGGCCCAGGCCCATCGCGTCGGGCACGGTCAGGATGTCGGAGAACAGGATCGCGGCGTCGAGGTCGAAGCGGCGCAGCGGCTGCAGCGTGACTTCGCAGGCGAGGTCCGGGTTCTTCGCCATCGCCAGGAAGCTGCCG
>DATJDY010000095.1:0-16288 GCA_035497155.1 Luteimonas sp. | reverse complement strand
CATCCCCGGCTTCGACGACGAGCAGAAGCGCGTGATCGCCGCCACCGTCAACGGCGTGCGCATCGTCAACTTCTACGTCGTCAACGGCCAGGAAGTGGGCAGCGCGAAATACGACTACAAGATGCGCTGGCTGGATGCGGCGCACGGCCTGCTGCAGTCGGAACTGGCGAAGCATCCGCGGCTGGTGGTGCTGGGCGACTTCAACATCGCGCCCACCGACGCGGACGTGCACGACCCGAAGCGCTGGCGCGAGAAGATCATGTGCTCGACGCCCGAACGCGAGGCGTTGCAACGCATCGAGGCCCTCGGCCTGCACGACAGCTTCCGCCTGCACAACGACGAGGCGGGGCACCATTCCTGGTGGGACTACCGGCTGCAGGCCTTCGATCGCGGCTGGGGCCTGCGCATCGACCTGCTGCTGGTCTCGGACGCATTGCGCGCCGAGTGTTCGGCCGGGGGCATCGACCTCGAGCCGCGCCGCATGGAGCGGCCGAGCGACCACGCGCCCGCCTGGCTCAGGCTGGGCTGACGCAGGAAACGCGCCGCGAAAAAGAAAAGGCCCGGCATCCTGCCAGGCCTTTCGCATCCGTGCAGCCCGTTCCGTGGGCTCGTGTCGCCTCCTGCGTATCCTTCCTCGTCCTGGAATGCGCGAGGTGCGACCGTTCTCGGTGGCGCTTAACGCACCCGGCCGCGGCGGAACAGGTTCACGATCGCCAGCAGGATGATCGCGCCGATCAGCGCCGCGATGAATCCCATGACGTTGAAGCCGCCGGCTGCGCTGGTGGCGCCACCGATCATCGGCGCGATCAGCCAGCCGCCGATCAGCGCGCCGATGATGCCGACTACTACGTTGAGGATGATGCCCTGCTGCGCATCCGTCCGCATGATCATGCTGGCGAGCCAGCCGATGATGCCGCCCACGATCAGCCAAATGATCAGGCCCATGTTTTCTCTCCTTGTGCACGGTGGTTGGGTAGCCGCTGAGGCCACGACAAGTCTGTACAGGGAGCCGTGACGGGAGCGTCTAGCGGCGTGGCGCGCGCGAACGGCGCAACCACGCGGGAAATGCCGGAAAACCCAGGCCGCGAGGCCCGCGACGTCACGCCGGCATCACGCGCCGGGGTCGCGCAAGGCGGCAAGCAGCGCGTCGCGCGGCAACTTGCCGGTGGCGTTGCGCGGCAGCGCCGCGACGCGGCGCAACGGGCGCGGCAGGAAAACCGGGTCGATGCCTTCGCGCAGGATGGCGAGGATGCGCGCCTCGTCCAGCGCGGGCGCGACGACGAGCGCGGCCAGCCTCCGCACGCCGTTTGCCGGATCGGGTTCGAGCGGGAACACGACGCCATCCACCACGCCGTCGATCGCCTGCAACCGGCGCGTGAGGTCGCCGAGCGAAGCGCGCTTGCCGGCGATCTCGAGCAGGTCGGCGTCGCGCCCGCGCAGCAGGAAGCGGCCGGCATCGTCGAGTTCGACCAGGTCGGCCAGCACCACCATTGCGGCGAGTTGCGGCGCGTGCACTTCCGTTCCGCCCGGGCGCGGTTGCAGGCGCACGCCCGGGAACGGCGTCCACGCCTCGTCGCGCGCGGTGCGGCGCGAGGCGATGACGCAGGTTTCGGTGGATCCGAAGAATTCGCGCAACTCGCAGCAGAAACGCGCTTCGGCTGCAGCGGCGAGCGCCGCCGGCAGCGGCGCGGTCGCCGAGACGATGCCCGCGAGCGGCGGCGGGGCGAGCGCGGGGTCGGCTTCGCACGCGTCGAGCAGCGCCCGGAGGTGGATCGGCGTGGTCACCAGCAGGCGCGGTGCCGGTGCTTCGTGCAGCGCGCGCACGATGTCGTGCGGGAAGAACGGCCGGCCCGCGTGTACCGCGAAGCCGGCGAGCAGGGGCAGCAGCACGCTCAGCTCCATGCCGTACATGTGTTGCGGCGGGACCGTCGCGACCAGGCTGGCGGTTTCGCCGGTGGGCAGCAGGTCGCGCAGTGCAGCCGCGTTCTGCGCGGTGCTGGTGCGGAACGCGGCCCAGGTCTTCGGATGCGCGGCCGGCGTGCCGGTGCTGCCCGAGGTGAAGCCGACCACCGCGAGCGCATCCGCGCGCACCCCGGCGCACGCGTTTTCCGCGAGTGCCACCGTTTTTTCGCACGCAGGTCCGGGCGCATCGAAGGGAACGACCGCATCGATCGCCTCATCGTCGATGCAGTGGCTGCCGGGATGCCGCGCCAGGATGTCGGCGATGCAGGCCGGCGCGCGCGACGGCGGCAGCAGCACTGCCTGCCCGCGCAGCGCCGCGGCGCAGAACCCGAGCAGGAAGCGATGGCGGTCCTCGCACAGCAGGATCGCGTGGCGCGCTTCGGGCAAGTGCACCGCGAGCTCTCGCGCCCGGCGCAGGAACGCGTCCAGCGCGACCGGCCCGCCCGGCCCGAAAACCAGCGTGCGCGCGCCATCGCCCGCGGCGAGCGGAAGCGCGTGGATCACGTTGTCGTCGACGACTGCGGACATGGATGGCCTGCGTTTTCCCCGGCCGTACTTTACGCTGGCGGTCGATCCGACGACCGCCCGATGCCGACGACGCCCCCCTCCAGCACGAAGCCCGCGATGCCGCATTGGCACTGGCAGCCCTGGGCCGGCGAGGCGCGCGCCCGGCCGGATGGCGCATGGGAGGCCGCGCACGCGTGGCTGGCGTCGCTGCCGGATGCACCGTCGGCCGCCTTGCCGCTCCACCGCGACGCGCACGGGCGCCCGCGCTTCGCCGCCGGCGCCACCGGCGACGCCACGGTCGATGCCGATGCGGGCTGGAGCCACAGCGGCGACGGGCTGCTCGTCGCCTTCGGTCGCCGCGTGGTGCTCGGCGTCGACATGGAATTCGAACGGCCGCGCCCGAAGGCGCTCGAGATTGCCCGCCGCCATTTCGCGCCCGCCGAAACCGCGTGGCTCGAATCGCAATCCGCCGATGCCTTCACGCCGTCGCCGACCGGCGCAACACAGGCGCTCGCACCGCGCGACCTCGCGTTCCTGCGCCTGTGGTGCGCGAAGGAATCGGTGCTGAAGGCGCACGGTCGCGGCCTGGCCTTCGGCCTGCATCGACTCGCGTTCGCTGAGCGCGCCGGCGCGCTGGTCCTCGTCGACGCCGATCCGGCGCTCGGCGATCCCGCGGCCTGGTCGCTGCACGAATTCGTCCCGCATCCCGGCTACCGCGCCGCCCTCGCCTGGCGCGCCTGACTCGCGGTAGAGCCGTCGCTTCGGGGCTGGGCGACGCGAGTGCGTGGGTGTGGTCCGCCGCGTCGACGAGTCGTCCAGGACTCACTCCGCGGGCGCGGGCCATCCATGGCCCGCTCGGCCCACACCCACGCACTCGCGTCGCCTACCCCAAGCGCGTTCCTCCCGCTTCGTGGAGAAAGGCAAGAGCGAAAAGCGGTGCTCCGGGCTACGGAACAACATGCGCGTCGACGGCGACGGGCCTGTCTTTGCTCTTCCGGACCAAGCGGAGGGACGCGCTTGGTGGGGGCGGTGGAAGCGTGCGGGGACTTCCGGGGGCGTCGGCGCCATGGATGGCGCCGAAGAGCCTACACGGATGTATTCACGGCGGCCCCCGGAAGTCCCCGCACGCTTCCGGCGCCCAGCCCCGAAGCAATGCCTTCCCGCCACTACAATGACGGAATGGGCGCGACGATCGGCAGCACGGAACGCAAGGAACTCGAAGCCGGCCTCGAAGCCCTCGGCCTCGACCGCGCCCTCGCCGAACCGCTGCTCGCCTATCTCGCGCTGCTGCTGCGCTGGAACGCCGCCTACAACCTCACCGCCATCCGCGACCCGCGCGAGATGGTCGCCAAGCACCTGCTCGATTCGCTGGCGATGCACGGCGCGACCGCGCCGCTCGCCGCGGCCGGCGGCAGCCTCGCCGACCTCGGCACCGGCGCCGGCTTCCCCGGCATCCCGCTGGCGATCGCGCAGCCGGGCCTGCAGGTCGCGCTGGTGGAATCCAACGGCAAGAAGGCGCGCTTCCTGCGCGAGGCGATCCGCAGCCTCGGCCTGGGCAACGCGAAGGCGGTCGAATCGCGGATCGAGGCCTACGATGCGCCCGCCGCCTTCGATGCCATCACCGCGCGCGCGCTGGCCACGCTGCCGCTGATCCTGGAACTGGGCGGCCACCTGCTCAAGCCCGGCGGCATGCTGCTGGCGATGAAGGGCGTGGTTCCCGCCGACGAGATCGCCGCGCTGCCGGCCGGCTGGGAAGCCCGCGACATCCGCCCGCTGGCGGTGCCCGGGCTGGGCGCGGAACGGCACCTGGTCGTGGTCGCCCGCGCCCCCGGCGGGGATACCGCATAATCCCCGGTCCGGCCCCGCTCCATGGCGACATGGTTCGCGCCGGCCTTCCATCGCACGAGGTCACGCGCCGAGCCATGGCCCGCATCATCGCTGTCGCCAACCAGAAAGGCGGGGTCGGCAAGACCACGACCGCGGTCAACCTGGCCGCGGCGCTGGCGGCCACGCCCAAGCGCGTGCTGCTGGTCGACCTGGACGCCCAGGGCAACGCCACGATGGGCAGCGGCGTGGACAAGCACGAGCTGGCCGCGTCGAGCTGCGATGTGCTCCTCGAGGAACAGCACGCCGACGTCGCGATCGTGAAGACGCCCGAAGGCTTCGACCTGCTGCCCGGCAACACCGACCTCACCGCGGCCGAGATCGAGCTGATGGACGAGGAGGGCCGCGAGCAGCGCCTCAAGCGCGCGCTCGACCCGCTGCGCGACCGCTACGACTTCATCATCGTCGACTGCCCGCCGGCGCTGTCGCTGCTCACGCTCAACGCGCTGACCGCCGCCGACGGCGTGCTGGTGCCGATGCAGTGCGAGTACTACGCGCTGGAAGGCCTGAGTTCGCTGGTGCGCACGATCGACGCGCTCAAGGGCCGGCTCAATCCGGCGCTGGAGATCGAGGGCGTGCTGCGGACCATGTTCGACGTGCGCAACAACCTCGCCAACGCGGTTTCGGCCGAGCTGGTCGAGCATTTCGGCGACAAGGTGTTCCGCACCATCGTGCCGCGCAACGTGCGCCTGGCCGAGGCGCCGAGCCACGGCCAGAGCATCGTCGGCTACGACCGCGGCTCGCGCGGTGCGGTCGCGTACCTGGGCCTGGCGGGCGAGGTGCTGCGCCGGCAGCGCGAGCGCGAGCAGGCGGAAAAAGAGAAGCAGAGGGAAGGCAGGACGATGAAGGACACCACCGGGAGCCCGGCATGAACGCCGCGTCCAAGAGCGCGCCGAAGAAGCGTGGCCTCGGCCGCGGGCTGGAAGCGCTGCTCGGCCCGAAGGCCGCGGCCGAGGCGCCGGTGCTGCAGGCCACGCCGGGCGACGAGCTGCGCAAGCTGCCGGTCGACGCGCTGGCGCCGGGCAAGTACCAGCCGCGCCGCACGATGGACGACGCCAAGCTCGCCGAGCTCGCCGAGTCGATCCGCGCGCAGGGCGTGATCCAGCCGATCGTGGTGCGCGAGGTCGCGTCCGCGCGCGGCGGCCGCACCTGGGAAATCATCGCGGGCGAGCGCCGCTGGCGCGCGTCGAAGCTCGCCGGCCTCGGCGAAGTGCCGGTGGTGGTGCGCGAGGTCGACGACCGCACCGTCGTCGCGATGGCGCTGATCGAGAACATCCAGCGCGAGGACCTCAACCCGCTGGAAGAAGCCAGCGCGCTGCAGCGGCTGATCGACGAATTCGACCTCACCCATGCGCAGGCGGCGGAAGCCGTCGGCCGTTCGCGCGCGGCGGTGTCCAACCTGCTGCGCCTGCTGGAGCTGCCGCCCGAGATCCGCACGCTGGTGGAAACGCGCGCGCTGGAGATGGGCCACGCGCGCGCGCTGCTCACGCTCGCGCCGCAGGCCGCGGTCGCGCTCGCGCGGCAGGCCGCCGAGAACGGCTGGTCGGTGCGCGAGGTCGAGCATCGCGTGCAGCAGCTGGCCGCCGGCAAGGTCGCCGCGGGCGGCCCGCAGGCGAAGGCGAAGCCCGGCAAGGCTGCGCCGCAGGCCGACATCGCCGCGCTCGAGCGCGAGCTCGGCGAGTCGCTCGGCACGCGCGTGGCCATCGACCACGGCCGCGGCGGCAAGGGCAAGCTGGTGATCCATTACGCCAACCTCGACGCGCTCGACGGCGTGCTCGAGAAGCTGCGCGCGAAGGGCTGACGCCGTGCTGTCCGTCGTCGTGCCGGTCTACAACGAAGAAGACAACGTCGCGCCGCTCATCGGCGAGATCGTGGCCGCGCTGCGCGGCCGCCCGCCGCAGGACGGCGGCGATTTCGAGATCGTCTACGTGGACGACTGCTCGACCGACGGCACGCTCGCGCGCCTGCAGGCGCTGAAGGCCGAAGTGCCCGAGCTCCGCGTGATCCGCCACCTGAAGCAGGGCCGCCAGAGCACCGCGATCCGCAACGGCGTCAAGGCCGCGCGCGGCGAGTGGATCGCCACGCTCGACGGCGACGGCCAGAACGATCCGGCCGACATCCCGAAGCTGATCGCCGAGCGCGCGAAGGCCGCGCCGGGCGTGAAGCTGTTCGCCGGCTGGCGCGTCAACCGAATGGACAGCGGCAGCAAGCGCTGGGCCTCGAAGTGGGCCAACGCGATCCGCTCGCGGATGCTGCGTGACGACACGCCGGACACCGGCTGCGGCATCAAGCTGTTCGAACGCGAGGCCTTCCTCGACCTGCCGCACTTCGACCACATGCACCGCTACCTGCCGGCGCTGATGCAGCGCGCGGGATGGAAGACGGTGAGCGTGCCGGTGAACCACCGCCATCGCAGCACCGGCGTGTCCAAGTACAACAACCTCAACCGCGCGCTGGTGGGCATCAGCGACCTGCGCGGCGTGGCCTGGCTGATCAAGCGCGGCAAGGTCGCGCCCATCGAGGAAATGCCGTGAGCCTCGCCGGGCTGGGCGTCGCCCTCGCGCAGGCCGATCCCATGAACGAGCCGATCGCGTGGCTGGCCTGGTCGGGCCTGCATGCGTCGCCGTGGAAGCTGATCGGCCTGGTCGGCGCGCTGATGTTCGGCGGCCGCTGGCTCGTGCAGTTCGTGGCCAGCAAGCGCCAGGGCAAGCCGGTGATCCCGCGCCTGTTCTGGTACATGAGCATCGTCGGCAGCCTGATGACGCTGTCCTATTTCGTCTTCGGCAAGAACGATTCGGTCGGCATCCTGCAGAACCTGTTCCCGGCGTTCACCGCCTGCTACAGCCTGTACCTGGACGTCCGGCACCGCGGCTGGCGCCGCGACCGCGCCAGCCACTGATCCACCGGGGGTTCTCGATGCAAGGCAAGTCGATGCGCGCCGCGAAGGCGTTCGTGATCGTGCTGGCGCTGGCCATGGTGCCGCACGCTGCCGGCGCGGCGGAAACGCCTGCCGCCGCGGGCGCGACCACGGCCGCCGACGCGGCATTCCGCGCCATCTACGAAGCCGAGTGGAAATGGCGCGAGCTGGAGTTCGGCAACGCCGGCGACGAGGATGGCGAACCCGAGATCGACCTGCCGCGCCTCCCCGACATCGGCCCGGAAGCGCAGGCCCGCAGGCTCGCGAAATGGGACGCGGTACTCGCGCAGCTGCGCGCGATCGACCCGGCGAAGCTGTCGCCGGCCGAGCGCGTGAACTACGCGGTGTACCAGCCGCAGGTCGCGAACCTCGCCGCGTCGGTGCGCTTCCGGGACTACGAGATGCCGTTCAACTCCGACAGCTCGTTCTGGGCCGACCTGGCGTTCATGGCGCGCCGTGACATGCGCGACGCGAAGGCCTACGGCAACTACATCGGCCGCCTGGACGACGTGCCGCGCTATTTCGCCCAGGAGATCGCGAACATGCGTGCCGGCCTGGCGCGCGGCTTCAGCGTGCCGAAGGTGGTGCTCGCCGGCCGCGACCAGTCCATCGCCGACGTCGCCAACCTCAAGCGCGCCGAGGATTCACCGCTGTGGCAGCCATTCGCGCGCATGCCCGCGTCGATCCCGGCCGCGGAGCAGGACGCGCTGCGTGCGCAGGCGCGCAAGGCGATCATGGAGCGCGTCGTGCCCGCGCACGCGAAGCTGCTCGCCTTCTATCGCGACGAATACATGCCGAAGGCGCGCGACACGCTCGCCGCCGAGGCGATGCCCGACGGCAAGGCCTGGTACCGGCAGCAGATCCGCGAGTACACGACGCTGGACATGGATCCGGACGAGATCCACGCCATCGGCCTGCGCGAGGTGGACCGCATCCAGGGCGAGATGGACGCGATCATCCGCAAGGTCGGCTTCCAGGGCAGCACGCCCGACAGGACGTTCGCGGAATTCCTGCATTTCCTGCGTACCGACCCGCGGTTCTACGCGAAGACGCCTCAGGAGTTGCTCGATCGCGCGGCGTGGATCGCCAAGCGCGTGGACGGCGAAGTCGGCAAGATCATCGGCACGCTGCCGCGCGGCCGTTTCACCATCGTCCCGGTCCCGCCGGAGATCGCGCCGTTCTGGACCGCCGGGCGCGGCGGCACCGACACCTACTGGCTCAACACGTACGACCTGCCATCGCGGCCGCTGTACAACCTCCCGGCGCTGACCCTGCACGAATCCTCGCCAGGTCATTCGCTGCAGCTGTCGCTGGCGAAGGAGCAGGCCGCGCAGCCCGCGTTCCGTCGCAACAGCTACATCTCCGCGTTCGGCGAGGGCTGGGGCCTCTACAGCGAGGACCTGGGCGTGGACATGGGCATCTACGAGACACCCTACGACGACTTCGGCCGGCTGACCTACGCGATGTGGCGCGCCTGCCGGCTGGTGATCGACACCGGCCTCCACCACGATGGCTGGACCCGCGACCAGGCCATCGCCTACCTCGCCGACCGCACCGCGCTGTCCGCCCATGAGGTGGAGACCGAGGTGGATCGCTATATCTCCTGGCCGGGGCAGGCGCTGTCGTACAAGCTCGGGGAACTGACGATCGTCCGCCTCCGCCACGAGGCCGAGGCGGCCCTGGGGCCGCGTTTCGACCTGCGCAAGTTCCATGACGTCGTGCTGGCCCAGGGCTCGGTGCCGCTGCCGGTGCTGGAGGCGCAAGTCCGGGCCTACATCGCCGGGGCCGCGGCGGCCCCGGCTGCGGGCCGAGCCAGCCACTAGCGCCAAGCCACTGATTTACGGCATAATCGCCGGCTCGCTGCGCCTGGCCGGATCCCCGGCCCGCCCATCGAGGCCGAAGGTCCCCGGGCTACGGGAGCCAACCATTACCTTTCGAGGTGCGTTATGTCCCGCGTATGCCAAGTCACCGGCAAGGGCGTGCAGGCCGGCAACAACGTCTCGCACGCCAACAACAAGACCCGCCGCCGCTTCCTGCCGAACCTGCACGAGCGCCGCTTCTGGGTCGCCAGCGAGAACCGCTGGGTCAAGCTGAGGGTTTCCGCGCACGCGCTGCGCACCATCGACAAGAACGGGATCGATTCGGTCCTGGCCGATCTCCGCGCCCGCGGCGAAAAGGTCTGAGGAGGACGACATGGCGAGCAAGCGCGACAAGATCCGCCTGGTGTCCACCGCCGACACCGGCCACTTCTACACCACCGACAAGAACAAGAAGAACACGCCGAACAAGATGGAGGTCAAGAAGTACGACCCCGTCGTCCGGAAGCACGTGATCTACAAGGAAGCCAAGATCAAGTAAGGCTTCCGGCTCCTTCGGGAGCGTCCTGTCGGAAAAGCGAAGGCCCGCGCGAGCGGGCCTTTTCTTTTGCGCGTCGTGCGCTGCTGGCCGGCGCCGCGTTCCGTCACGCGTCCTTGCGCTCGCGCACGAGGGCTTCGACCACGGACGGATCGGCGAGTGTGGAGGTGTCGCCGAGCTGCTCTGGCGCGTTCTCGGCGATCTTGCGCAGGATCCGCCGCATGATCTTGCCGCTGCGCGTCTTCGGCAGCGCCGGTGCCCACTGGATGTGGTCGGGCGTGGCGGTCGGGCCGATCTCGCTGCGCACCTGCGCCACGAGTTCCGCGCGCAACGCGTCCGACGGCGCGACGCCTTCCTTCAGCGTCACGTACGCATAGATGCCCTGGCCCTTGAGGTCGTGCGGGAAGCCGACGACCGCGGCTTCCGCGACGGCGTGGTGCGCGACCAGCGCGCTCTCGATCTCGGCGGTGCCGATGCGGTGGCCGCTGACGTTGATCACGTCGTCGACGCGGCCGGTGATCCACCAGTCGCCGTCGGCGTCGCGGCGCGCGCCGTCGCCGGTGAAGTACATGCCCGGGTAGGCCTTGAAATAGGTCTCGAAGAAGCGCTGGTCGTCGCCGTACACGGTGCGCATCTGGCCGGGCCAGGAATCGAGCAGCACGAGGTTGCCTGCGCCCGCGCCCTCGACGAAGGCGCCGTTGGCGTCGACGAGCGCGGGACGCACGCCGAAGAACGGCTTCATCGCCGCGCCGGGCTTCGGGTCGGCGACCACGCCGGGCCACGGCGCGATGAGGATGCCGCCGGTCTCCGTCTGCCACCAGGTATCCACGACCGGGCAGCGCGAGTCGCCGACGACGTCGTGGTACCAGCGCCACGCTTCCGGATTGATCGGTTCGCCGACCGAGCCGAGCAGGCGCAGCGACTTGCGCGAGGTCGCGCGCACGGGCGCGTCGCCCTCGCGCATCAGGGCGCGGATCGCCGTGGGCGCGGTGTAGAAGATCGTGACCTGGTGCTTGTCCACGACCTGCCAGAAGCGCGAATGGTCGGGGAACGTCGGCACGCCCTCGAACACGACGGCGGTGCTGCCGTTCGCGAGCGGCCCGTACACGATGTAGCTGTGCCCGGTGACCCAGCCGATGTCGGCCGTGCACCAGTACACGTCGTCCTCGCGCAGGTCGAACGCCATCTCGTGCGTCATCGCGCAGAACACGAGGTAGCCGCCGGTCGAGTGCAGCACGCCCTTGGGCTTGCCCGTGCTGCCGGAGGTGTAGAGGATGAACAGCGGGTCCTCGGCATTCATGCGCTCGGGTTCGCAGGTGTCGAGCTGGCCTTCGACGACGGCGTCGACCCAGCGATCGCGCGGCATCTGCATGTCCACCGCGCCGTGGGTGTGACGCACCACCAACACCGTTTCGACGCTGTTGGTGCCGGGCAGCTTCAGCGCGGCGTCCACGTTCGCCTTGAGCGGGATGCGCTTGCCGGCGCGCCGGCCTTCGTCGGCGGTGATCACCAGCTTGCTGCCGCAGTCGGCGATGCGGTCGGCGATCGAATGCGGCGCAAAGCCGCCGAACACCACCATGTGCACCGCGCCGATGCGTGCGCAGGCGAGCATCGCCACGATCGCATCGGGGATCATCGGCAGGTAGATCGTGACCCGGTCCCCCTTGCCGACGCCGAGGTTGCGCAGCGCGTTGGCGAGGCGGCACACGCGGGCGTGCAATTCCCGATAGGTGATGCGCTCGGCGCGCGCCGCCGGGTCGTCGGGTTCGAACACGATCGCGACCTTGTCGCCGCGTGTCGCCAGGTGCCGGTCCAGGCACTCCACGCTCGCATTCAGCTCGCCGTCCGCGTACCAGTGCACGTGGAAGTCGTCGGCGTCGAAGGAGGTGTCCTTCACCCGGGTCGGGCGCCGCATCCAGTCGAGGCGGCCGGCGGCGCGGCCCCAGAAGCCGTCCGGATCGCGCAGGGAGTCTTCGTACAGGCGCGCATATTCGGCGGCATCGAGCGGCATGGCCGGCTCCTCCAGGCAGGACAGGACCCCAGTTTGCCGCAATCGGCCCGGCGGCTTCACGCCGGCGATCGTGGTCCATGCCGGCCGGTGACTTCAGGCCTATGCCGCCATCACGCGGGGGGTTTATGTTGCGGGTCCCTCCCGAACCGGTAGATGCCCATGCGCCTTTCCCGTCCGACCCTGCTGGCGATGGCCATCTGCGCCTGCGTCGCCTGCAGCCGCACCCCGACCGCCGACGACGCCGCGAAGACCGCCGCGCCGCCCGCCGCCACCGCGCCGGCGCAGCCCGTCATCGGCATCGACATCGCCGGCATGGACAAGGCGGTGCAGCCGGGCGACGACTTCAACGAATACGCGAACGGCGGCTGGCTGAAGACCGCCGAGATCCCGGCCGACCGCTCCAGCACCGGCATCTTCCTGCAGGTGTTCCAGAAGGCCGAACAGCGCCAGGCCGACCTGGTGAAGGGCATCCTCGACGCCAAGCCCGCCGCCGGCACGGACGAGCGCCGCATCGCCGACTACTACACCGCCTTCCTGGACACCGCGACGATCGAGCAGCGCGGCCTCGCGCCGCTGCAGCCCGAACTCGACGCGATTACCGCCGTGAACGACAAGGCCGCGTTCGCCACCTACCTCGGCCAGAACCTGCGCGCCGACGTCGACCCGCTGAACGCGACCAACTACTACACCGACCGCCTGTTCGGCCTGTTCGTGACGCAGGGCCTGCAGGATCCCGCGCACAACATGGCCTACCTGCTGCAGGGCGGCCTGGGCATGCCGAACCGCGACTACTACCTGTCGTCCGACAAGGAAATGGCCTCGGTGCGCGACGCGTACAAGACCTACATGGCCGCGCTGATGAAGCAGGCGGGCATTGCCGACGCCGATGCGAAGGCGAAGACCATCTACGCGCTCGAGGAGAAGATCGCGAAGGCGCAGGCCTCGATCGTCGACACCGAGAACGTGCACAACGCGCAGCCGTGGGCGATGGCCGACTTCGCGAAGAAGGCGCCGGGCCTCGACTGGGCCGCGTACTTCAAGGCTGCCGGCCTCGACGGCCAGCAAACGATCACGGCGTGGCAGCCGGGCGCGATCGCCAAGCTGTCGGCACTGACCGCCAGCGTGCCGCTGCAGGACTGGAAGGACTGGGCGACGTTCCATGCGATCAACCGCGCCGCCGGCCTGCTGCCCAAGGCCTACGCGGACCTGTCCTTCGGTTTCTACGGCACCACGCTGAGCGGCACGCCGCAGCAGCGCCCGCGCGACAAGCGCGCGCTGTCGGCGGTCAACAACGCGCTGGGCGACGCGGTGGGCAAGATCTACGTGCAGAAGTACTTCCCCGCGTCCTCGCGCGAGAAGATCCAGCAGCTCGTGTCGAACCTGCTCGCGGTGTTCCCGGAACGCATCGACAAGCTCGACTGGATGGACGACGCGACCAAGGCGAAGGCGAAGGCGAAGGTCGCGTCGATGAAGGTCGGCGTGGGCTACCCGGACACCTGGCGCGACTACACCTCGCTCGAAGTGAAGCCCGACGACGCACTGGGCAATTCGCGGCGGGCCGAGCTGGCCGAATACCACCACCAGCTCGCCAAGCTCGGCCAGGCGCCGGACCGCGGCGAATGGTGGATGACGCCGCAGACCGTGAACGCGGTGAACCTGCCGCTGCAGAACGCGCTGAACTTCCCCGCCGCGATCCTCGAGCCGCCGTTCTTCGACCCGAAGGCCGACGACGCCGCCAACTATGGTTCGATCGGCGCGATCATCGGCCACGAGATCAGCCACAGCTTCGACAACCTGGGTTCCGAGTTCGACGCCGAGGGCAGGCTGCAGAACTGGTGGACGCCGGGCGACTCGGAGCACTTCAAGGCGGCGGGCAAGAAGCTCGTGGCGCAGTACGACGCGTACGAGCCGCTGCCGGGCCTGCACATCAACGGCGAGCAGACGCTGGGCGAGAACATCGCCGACCTCGCCGGCCTGGAGGTCGCGCACGAGGCCTACGTGAAGTCGCTCGGCGGCAAGCCGGCGCCCGTGCTCGAGGGACTCAGCGGCGACCAGCGCTTCTTCCTCGCGTTCGCCCAGAGCTGGCGCACGAAGACGCGCGATGCCGCGCTGCGCGCGCAGGTGGTCGGCGACGGCCATGCGCCGGGGGCCTTCCGCGCGCAGACCGTGCGCAACATCGATGCGTGGTACGACGCGTTCGGCGCGAAGGAAGGCCAGAAGCTGTACCTGGCGCCGGACGCGCGCGTGCGCATCTGGTAAGCGGAACGCCGGCTCGTCCGGCGGCAATGCTGGAAACGACGGCCCGTTCGCGGGCCGTCGTCGTTCGTGGCGGTCAGCGCGCGACCGCGGGCAACGAGGCGATGAAGCGGTCGACCGCGTTAGTGTAGGCGCCGGGCAGGCCGAGCTTGTCGTTGATCTCGCCGTGCGACAGGGCTTCGGGCAGTACTTCGGCGCGCACGCCGACGCGGCGGGCGGCAGTGGCGAAGCCGCGTGCCTGGTCGCAGGAGCTCGCGCGTTCCGTCGAGCACACCAGCAGGATCGGCCTGGCTTCGCGCGTGAGTTGCAGGGTCGGCGAGGCGGCGCGCCAGTACGCCGGGTCGGTGCCGAAGGCGTCGTCGTAGAGTGACGGATGGCGCGATTGCATGATCTTCGTGACATCCAGCGCGGCGCTGTCGAGCGCGATCGTGCCGCGCCACGCGCCGGCTCCATGCGCACGCGCGAGCGCCGGGTCGGCGTCGAGCAGCGCGACGAGGTGCGCGCCCGCGGAATGGCCGGCCAGCACGAAGCGAAACGGATCCGCGCCCCACTCGCGTGCGTGTCGCTGCGCGTACGCGAGCGCAGCCGCGACGTCGCCCGCCTGCGTCACCGGATCGGCTTCGGGCAGCAACCGGTAATCGACCGATACGACCACCATGCCGAGGG
This sequence comes from Luteimonas sp., assembly GCA_035497155.1. GTDB lineage: Bacteria > Pseudomonadota > Gammaproteobacteria > Xanthomonadales > Xanthomonadaceae > Cognatiluteimonas. The sequence continues at coordinate 1,730 of DATJDY010000095.1, read as the reverse complement.
CGCTCCAGTCGGCGAGCTTGTTGTCGACGACCTTGCGGCTGTCCTTGTCGCCGCGCCGCCAGCCGCCACCATGGACGAGCAATACCGCAGCGCCGTTGGGGTGTGGCGGAACGTAGGCGTCCAGGCGCTGCGCCGGATCGGTGCCGTAGGCGATGTCGGCGATGCGGCGCACGCCCGCAGGCAACGTGTCGTTGCGATCGTCGCGCCTGTCGGTGGAGCCCGGGGTGCTGCGCTGTCCGCGTGGATGCGCGCGTCGCTGGGGCGCGTCGCGCCAGGGCCGCGCCTGCCATCCCCGGGGCGGCGCCGCCCAGCTCGGGGCCAGCGCCGTCGCCGCCATGCAGGCGGCCAATCCCATCATCGCGATTCCGATCCGCATGCCCATCGCCTTGCTCCTGCCGGGGTGGATGCCCGCTTCAACGCGGCGGCGACGAGGTGCGTTGACCGCCGCCATGGCGAGTCGCGGACGGCGTTCAGCGTGGCGGGGCGGCAAGTTCGGTCGCGTCCAGGACACCGTCGCGGTTGCGATCCTGCCGGGTGAATGCCGCGGCCAGTCGCGCATGGTGCGCATCGCGGGTGAGCGGCGCGCCATGGCCGCCCGGCAATTCGGAAGTGGACAGCACGCCGTCGTGGTCGCGGTCCAGCGCGTCGAAACCGTAGCCCATCCACGCCTGGTATTCGGCGAGCGAAACGCGTCCGTCGCCATCCGCATCCATGCGCCCGAGGTAGCCGTCCACGTCGCGCACTTGTGCGGCGAGCGCGAGCGAGGCCGCGAGCAGCGCGGCCAGCATCGTCAGGCGGTGGCGCCGCGCAACGAGTAACCCTTCAGGCGCATCGAGAACTCCTGCAGCGCGCGGATGCCGCTCGCTTCGGCTTCATGGCACCACGCCTGCAGCGCGTGCAGTCGTTCGCTCGCGTCGTGGCTGCGCGCCTCGAGCACGGCGGCGAGCCGGCGGCGGTGCTCGACCAGCGTGCCGATGCGCGGGCGCTGCGCAACGAAGGCCTGCAGCTTCGCGCGCGCATCGGGCTTGAGCCAGCGGCCGTCGTCGGCGAGGCCGCGGCGCAGCTTGCGCGGCAGCAGTGCGCGCAGCTTCGCCCCCGCGGCGCTGGCTTCCTCGCGCAACGCGGGCTTGAGCACGTCGCGCTGGAAGTCGGTCATCGCCTGGAAGCGCACCGCCAGCAGCGCCTTCAGCGTGTCGGCATCGGGCGCCGGGATGTTCGGGCGCACGTCGAGGGTCGGCGCGGTGCGCAGCACCTTCGCCAGGCCGAGGCGCTCGAGCCCGCGGATCGCGAGCCAGCCGATGTCGAGTTCCCACTTGCGCAGCGCGAACTTCGCCGACGAGGGGAACGCGTGGTGGTTGTTGTGCAGCTCCTCGCCGCCGATCCACACGCCCCAGGGCGTGAGGTTGGTCGCGGTGTCGTCGGTCTCGAAGTTGCGGTAGCCCCACCAGTGGCCGAGGCCGTTGACGACGCCCGCGGCCCAGAACGGGATCCACAGCATCTGGATCGCCCACACCGCGACGCCGGCGAAGCCGAACAGCGCGAAGCTCGCGAACAGCAGCACGGTCGGGCCCATCGTTGCGTGCGGCGTGTAGAGGTGGCGCTCGATCCAGTCGTCCGGGCAGCCCTTGCCGTACTTCTCGATGGACGCGCGGTCGGCGCGCGCCTCGCGGTACAGCTCGACGCCGCGCCAGAACACCTTGCCGATGCCCTTGACCACCGGGCTGTGCGGA
>DATJDY010000094.1:0-1659 GCA_035497155.1 Luteimonas sp. | reverse complement strand
TTTCTGAATTCGCTCCGCGAACTCAGAACTTTTACGCAGCGCCATCCCCAGCCCTCGCCGCCGTTGGCGGCGACCGCCCCCAACTAGGGGGCTGGGCTCAAAGGCAACAGCAGAGAGCCCCGCTTCGGCGGGGCTTTTTGTTGGGCGAGGTCTTCGTGCGATCCTTGCGGCATGAACGCGCGAACGGACACGGACGTACTGATCATCGGCGGCGGCCACAACGGCCTCGTCTGTGCCGCCTACCTGGCGGCGGCGGGGTTGCAGGTGCGCGTGCTCGAGCGGCGCGGCATCGTCGGCGGGGCGGCGGTCACCGAGGAATTCCACCCGGGCTTCCGCAATTCGACCGCCAGTTACACGGTCAGCCTGCTCAACCCGATGGTGATCCGCGACCTGCGCCTGCAGCAGCACGGGCTGCGCGTGGTCGAGCGGCCGTACGCGAATTTCCTGCCGCTGCCGGACGGGCGCAGCTTCCGCCTGGGCGGCGAGCATGGACAGGCCGAGGTGGCGAAGTGGTCGGTGCGCGATGCCGAGCGCCTGCCCGCGTACTACGCGATGCTGGACCGCGTCGTCGCCGTGCTGCGCGAACTGATGCCGCGCACGCCGCCGAACGTGTCGGACCGTTTCGTGCTCGCCGACTGGCTCGCGTCGTACACCGTCGCGAAACAGCTCAAGCATCTCGACATGCGCGGCCGCCGCGACCTGCTCGACCTGTTCGCGAAATCCGCCGGCGAACTGCTGGACTCGTACTTCGAGTCGGAGCCGCTGAAGGCGGTGCTCGGCTGGGACTCGGTGGTCGGCAATTTCGCCAGCCCGTATACGCCGGGCAGCGCCTACGTGCTGCTGCACCACGTGTTCGGCGAGGTCAACGGCAAGACCGGCGCGTGGGGGCACGCGATCGGCGGCATGGGCGCGATCACGCAGGCGATGCGCAGGGAGTGCGAGGCGCGTGGCGTCGCGATCGAAACCGATGCGGCGGTCGAGCAGGTGCTGGTCGAGGGCGGGCATGCCGTCGGCGTGCGCCTGGCCGACGGCCGCGAGCTGCGTGCGAAAACCGTCGCGTCGAACCTCAACCCGAAGCTGCTGTACCAGAAGCTGGTGCCGCGCGAATCGCTCGACAGCGACGTCGCCGAGCGCATGGATCGCTACCGTTGCGGCTCGGGCACGTTCCGCATGAATGTCGCGCTGTCGGAGCTGCCGGACTTCATCGCGGCGCCGGGCACGCAGGTGCAGCCGCACCACCAGAGCGGCATCCTGGTCGGGCCGTCGCTGCGCTATTTCGAGCAGGCCTACTTCGATGCGAAGTCGAAGCAGTACAACGCGGGCTGGGCGCGCGCGCCGATCGTCGAAGTGGTGATCTCCTCCACGCTCGACGACACGCTGGCGCCGCCGGGACAGCACGTGGCGAGCCTGTTCTGTCAGCACGTGCATCCTGAAGTCGATGGCGGGTGGGATGCGCATCGCGACACGGTCGCGAAGCTGATGATCGATGCCGTCGACGCGTACGCGCCGAACTTCCGTCGCAGCGTGCTCGGCTACAAGGCGCTGTCGCCACTCGACCTGGAACGCGAGTTCGGCCTGGTCGGCGGCGACATCTTCCATGGCTCGCTGGGCCCCGACCAGTTGTTCAGCGCGCGCCCGCTGCTGGGGCAGGGCAACTAT
>DATJDY010000093.1:0-27712 GCA_035497155.1 Luteimonas sp. | reverse complement strand
CGCAACGATGCGCCTGCGTCGTGCCAGGTGCCCGCATTCGAGGTGTCAGTGAGGCCGGCCGACAGCGACCCGGTCCAGCGGTAGTCGCGGCTGCCGCTGTCCTGCGCATCGGCGGGGCGCGATGGCGCGGCGGCGGCGCGCAGCGCGCGCGCACGCGCGGCGGCGGCATCGGCGGATCCGGGCGCGAGCGCCTGCCAGTGCGCATAGGCATCGGCGGCCTGCGCCGGGCGGTCGCTCCAAAGGTACATGTCGCCCAGGCCGGACCACGCATCGGCATACGCGGGCGACGCCTGCGTGGCCGCGACGAGATCGGCCTCGGCCTCGGCCCAGCGGCCTTCCCAGGCGTAGACGCGCCCGCGTCCGAGCAGCACGTCGGCGTTGCCCGGCGAATCGGCGAGCAACGCGGTGTACTTGGCGATCGCGGCATCGCGCTTGCCGTCCAGCGCCGCGGCGCGCGCGGCGGCGAAGCGCGCATCGAAACCGCCTTCCTGCGCGATCGCCGGCGCGGCGATGGAGCCCAGCGCCAGCACGCAGGCCAATGCGAGGACGCGACCCCTTATGCTGCGTGGCATGGTCCGGTTCCGGCTCAAGCTCGCCTCCTGGTTGTTCCTGGCCGCTGCCAGTGTCGCCGGCTTTTCCTGCGCCGCCGCGACCCCGGGCCGGGCGGTCTGGATCTGGGAAGCCGACAGCTACGGTATGCTGGAAAACGAAGCCACGGCAAGCGAGGCCATCGCCTTCCTGCGCCGCGAAGGCTTCGACACGGCCTACCTCTACGCCGACGCGTGGGAGGGCCGCAACCTCATTGCCTCCGACCCCGCCGCGTACCGTGCATTGATCGCGGCGATGCATCGCCGCGGCGTGAAGGTGCATGCGCTGCTGGGCTCCTGGTACCTGGGCACCCATGCCTACGTCCTGCCCGGACGCCGCGCGGACGCGCTGGCGATGATCGACCGGGTGCTGGCCTACAACGCCGCGGCCGCGCCCGCCGAACGCTTCGACGGCATCAGCCTCGACATCGAGCCGCACGTGCTGGAGGCCTGGGACGAGCGCCGCGACGAACTGCTCGCCGATTTCCTGGACATGTCCGCGGCGCTGCGCGACCGCGTGCGCGCGTCGCCACGGCCGGTGCCCCTGGGCGCGGCGATCCCGTTCTGGCTCGATGGCATCCAGCTGGACTGGCACGGCCGCCGCGACGCGGTCAGCGCGCACGCGATCGGCCTGTACGACTACGTCGCCATCATGGATTACCGCAACCGCGCCGATGGCGGCGACGGCATCGTCTCCCACGCCGAAACCGAAATGGCCCAGGCCGCCGCCGCCGGCAGGCAGGTCGTCATCGGGCTCGAAGTGGCCCCCAACGAACTGGCCAAGATCACCTTCGACGGCCTGCGTCCGGCCGACCTGGCCCGGGAGATGGCCGCCACCACCCGGGCCTTCGCCGGAAACACCGCATTCGCGGGCTTCGCGATCCACCATTACGGGGCCTACCGGCGCTGGGTGATGCGATAATTGGCGGATTCGCTTCCTGGAGTCCCCGATGACGCACCCCGTCCTGACCGCCCTCGGCCTCGGCGCCGACGAATCCGGCACCTACCTCGGCAACGGCGAGTGGTCCAAGACCCGCGATGCCGGCGTGCTGGAGCCCGTGAACCCGACCGACGGCAGCGTCCTCGCGCGCGTGCAGGCATCCTCGCAGGAGGATTACGACACCATCGTCGAGCGCGCCCAGGCCGCGTTCAAGGTCTGGCGCACGACGCCGGCGCCGCGCCGCGGCGAGGCGATCCGCCTGTGCGCCGACGCGCTGCGCGCGCACAAGGACGCGCTGGGCTCGCTGGTGGCGCTGGAGATGGGCAAGTCCAAGCCCGAGGGCGACGGCGAAGTGCAGGAGATGATCGACATCGGCGACTTCGCGGTCGGCCTGTCGCGCCAGCTCTACGGCCTGACCATGCATTCCGAGCGCCCCGGCCACCGCATGTACGAGCAGTGGCACCCGATCGGCCTGGTCGGGATCATCTCGGCGTTCAACTTCCCGGTCGCGGTGTGGGCGTGGAATTCGTTCGTGGCCGCGGTGTGCGGCGACATCTCGATCTGGAAGCCGTCGCCGAAGGTGCCGCTGTCGGCGATCGCGTCGATGCGCATCTGCAACGAGGCGCTGAGGAAAGCCGGTTTCCCCGACCTGTTCTTCCTGTTCAACGACGCCGGCAGCGACCTTGCGCAGCAGTTCGTCGACGACAGGCGTATCGGCCTGGTGTCGTTCACTGGCTCGACCAAGGTCGGCCGCATGGTCGGCGAGCGCGTCGCGCGCCGCATGGGCCGCTCGCTGCTGGAACTCGGCGGCAACAACGCGATCATCCTTGACGAGACCGCAGACCTGAAGCTGGCTATCCCGGGCATCGTGTTCGGCGCGGTCGGAACCGCCGGCCAGCGCTGCACCACGACGCGCCGCCTGTTCGTGCACGAATCGCGCTACGACGACGTGCTCGGCAAGCTCATCGCGGCCTACAAGCAGGTCGAAGGCAAGATCGGCGATCCGACCGATCCGAAGAACCTCATGGGTCCGCTCAACAGCCAGGACGCCGTGCAGGCCTACCTCGACGCGATCGCGAAGGCGAAGGCGTCCGGCGGCAAGGTCGAGACCGGTGGCGCCGCCATCGAGCGCGCGGGCAACTTCGTGCTGCCGGCGATCGTCACCGGCCTGTCCAACGACGCCGAGGTCGTGCAGACCGAGACCTTCGCGCCGATCCTGTACGTCATGAAGTACAAGGACCTCGACGACGCGATCCACATGCAGAACGACGTGCCGCAGGGCCTGTCCTCGTCGATCTTCACCAACAACCTGAAGTCGGCCGAGAAGTTCCTGGCCGCCTCGGGCTCGGACTGCGGCATCGCCAACGTCAACATCGGCACCTCCGGCGCCGAGATCGGCGGCGCGTTCGGCGGCGAGAAGGAAACCGGCGGCGGCCGCGAATCGGGTTCCGACGCGTGGCGCGCGTACATGCGCCGCCAGACCAACACGATCAACTATTCGGATTCGCTCCCGCTCGCCCAGGGCATCAAGTTCGACCTGTGATCGGGGCGAAGGGCGGGAACGGGGAACAGGGAACGGGGAACAGGAGGCGGTCGGCGCGTGTATTCACTGGCTAGGCCGCTGCTGTTCTCGATGGATGCGGAGCGTGCGCACGGGCTGACGCTGTGCGCGCTGGAACGCGCGCATCGCGCCGGCATGGACGCGCTCCTCGCGGCGAAGCCGGCGCCGCTGCCGACGAAGCTGCTGGGGCTCGCGTTTCCCAACCCGGTCGGCTTGGCCGCCGGCCTGGACAAGAACGGCGAACACATCGACGCGCTGCTCGCGCTCGGCTTCGGTTTCGTGGAAGTCGGCACGGTCACGCCGCGACCGCAGCCCGGCAACCCGAAGCCGCGCATGTTCCGCCTGCCAAGGCACCAGGCGATCATCAACCGCCTCGGCTTCAACAACGATGGCGTGGATGCGCTCGTCCGCAACGTCGAACGCGCGCAACGCAAGGGCGGCCTGCTCGGCATCAACATCGGCCGCAACAAGGACACGCCCAACGATTTCGCCGAGGGCGACTACCTGCAGTGCATGGAGAAGGTGTATCCGCTCGCGGACTACATCACCGTCAACATCTCCTCGCCCAACACCGCCGGCCTGCGCGAGCTGCAGGAGGAGCAGGCGCTGCGGCGCCTGGTCGGCACGCTGCGCGAGGCGCAAGAGCGGCTGGGCGCGCGCCACGGCAAGCGCGTGCCGATGCTGGTGAAGGTCGCGCCGGACCTGTCCGACGACGACGTCGACGCCGCGGGCCGAGTCCTGTCCGACCTCCGGGTGGACGGCGTCGTCGCCACCAACACCACGATCGCGCGCACCGCCGTGCAGGGCGACCGGCATGCCGGCGAGGCCGGCGGCCTGTCGGGAGCGCCGCTGATGGAATCCTCCACGGCAGTGCTGCGCAGGTTGCGCTCGCGCCTGCCCGAATCGATCCCGATGATCGGCGTCGGCGGCATCATGAACGGCGCCGACGCGGCGCAGAAGATGGCGGCGGGCGCGAACCTCGTGCAACTGTATACGGGACTTGTGTATCGCGGCCCTGCCCTCGTCGCCGAATGCGTCGATGCGATGCGTCGCCGCAAGGAGGCCCCGAGCCGGGGCACGCTGCCGCCCGATGCCTGAATCCAAACGCATGCCCGGCTGCCGCTACACCGAGGATGCGCGGCTGGATGCGCGCAACACCTTCGGCGTCGCCGCGCGGACGCCCTTGCTGGTCGAAGTCGAAGACGCCGCTGCCCTGCCCGCCGTGCTCGCCGATCCACTGCTCCGCGACGGCATGCAGCGCGGCCGCGGACTGCTGGTGCTCGGCGGCGGCAGCAACCTGCTGTTCGCCGGCGACGCGCCCGGGGCGGTGCTGGCGATCTCCGCTTGCGACATGCGCGTGCTCGCCGACCACGGCGACTTCGCGATCGTGCGTGCCGATGCCGGCGCGTCGTGGGACGGCTTCGTCCGCTGGAGCCTGGCGCAGGGCCTCGCGGGCCTGGAGAACCTCGCGCTGATCCCGGGCACCGTCGGCGCCGCGCCGATCCAGAACATCGGCGCGTACGGCGCGGAAGTGCGCGAGCGCATCCATGCCGTCGAAGCCTTCGAGCGCGCGACCGGCGAGGTGCGCCGCCTCGCGCCCGCCGCCTGCGCGTTCGCCTATCGCGACAGCCTGTTCAAGCGCGAACCCGAGCGCTACGTGGTCACTGCGGTCGAGTTCGAATTGCCGCGCGCGGCGCCGCTGCGCCTGGAGTACGCGGGCATCGGCGAAGAGCTCGCGGCCATGGGCCTGGCCGGCACGCCGACGCCGACCCAGGTCGCCGATGCGGTGTCGCGCATCCGGCGCCGCAAGCTGCCCGATCCCGCGGTGCTCGGCAATGCCGGCAGCTTCTTCAAGAACCCGATCGTACCGGCCGCGCAGGCCGAAGCGCTGCAGGCCGCGCACGTGTCGCTGCCGGTGTTCCGCGGCGACGGCGATGCGACCCGCAAGCTGTCGGCGGCGTGGCTGATCGAACAATGCGGCTGGAAGGGCCACCGGGACCGCGACAGCGGCGCCGGGGTCGCCGCCAGCCACGCCCTGGTGCTGGTGAACCACGGCGGCGCCACGGGCGCGCAGCTGCTCGACCTCGCCCGCCGCATCGCGGCCTCGGTGCAGGCGCGCTTCGGCGTCGCGATCGAGCCCGAGCCGCGGATCGTCGGGGACCAGTGGTGAACGACCGCCCGCACGTCCCGACGCCGCCGCCCGCGCCGTTCCTGAAAGCCGCATCGCTGATGCTGCTGAGCACGCTGTTCTTCGGCCTGATGGCGGTGCTGATCCGCATCGCGTCGAACGACGGCATCGCGACGGTCCAGATCGCGTTCTTCCGCAATGCGTTCGGATTGCTGGTACTGCTGCCGTTCCTGGTGGGCGGCGGGCGCGCGGTGTTCCGCACGCGGCAACTGCCGCGCTACTTCGTGCGCAGCCTCATCGGCGTGGCTTCGATGCTGTGCGGCTTCTGGGCGATCGGCCACCTGCCGATGGCGCAGGCGATCTCGCTGTCGTATTCGACGCCGCTGTTCGTGACGATCGCCGCCGCGATCTGGCTCGGCGAAGTGGTGCGGCGCCGGCGCTGGAGCGCGGTCCTGCTCGGCTTCGTCGGCGTGCTGGTCATCGTGCGACCGGGCACCGAGGGCTTCACCGCCGGCTCGCTGGTCGCGGTGTCCGCGGCGGTGCTGAGCAGCATCGTCGCGATCCAGATCAAGCAGCTCTCGCGCGTCGACGCGCCCGACACGATCGTGTTCTACACCTACGTGTTCTGGGTGCCGCTGTCGCTCATTCCCGCGCTGTTCGCGTGGCAGTGGCCGCAGGGCGAGGACTGGCTGTGGCTCGCGGCGATCGGCGCGATGGGCACGGGCGGCCAGCTGTTCTGGACGCGTGCGCTGAAGCTCGGCGAAGTCTCGGCGCTGCAGCCGATCAGCTTCATGCAGTTGCCGCTGGTGACGGCCCTGGCCTGGCTGCTGTTCGACGAGCGCGTCAGCGCCTGGACCATCGTCGGCGCGGCGATCATCCTCGCCGCCAACGGCTACATCGCGCACCGCGAGTCGCAGCTGTCGCGGCGGGCGGCGACCACGGCGCCGGTGGAAGCGGCCAAGCCGGGCGAATAGCGGAGGCAGGACCAGGAAGCGGAGCGCCCGGGTGTCTCCGGAAAGCCGCCGTGCATTCCGGCACGGGTCGCGAGCGCGCGGCGATGCTATTCCTGCGTCCTCGCCCAACGCGGATCCATCCCATGCTGCGCCCTGCCCTGTTCCTGCTCGCCGCGCTGGTCGCGGCGCCCGCCTTCGCCCAATCGTCCACCCCGGCCGCTCCCGCCGCGCCGGCGGCGCCCGCCGCGCCGGCAGCACCCGCGCATGCGCCGCCGCCGAGCCAGCCGGTCCTCTTCAACGGGCCTGCCGCCGCGGAGAAGGACGTCGCCAGCATCGACGCGATCATCGCCGCGCTCTACGACGTCATCTCCGGCCCCTCCGGCCAGGCGCGAGACTGGAACCGCCTGCGCTCCCTGTTCGTGCCGACCGCGCGCATGATGCCCGTCGGGGTGCGCCCGGACGGCAGCGCCGTGATGCGCCTGCTGCAGGTCAACGATTACGTCGCCAGTTCGGGGCCGGTGCTGCTCGAGAAAGGCTTCCGCGAACGCGAACTGGCGCGCCGCACCGAGCAGTTCGGCGAGATCGCGCACGTGTTCAGCACCTACGAAGGCACGATCGAGGGCGAGGACCACCCGATGCGCGGCATCAACAGCCTCCAGCTGATGCACGACGGCAAGCGCTGGTGGATCGTGTCGCTGATGTGGGAAGCCGAGAACCCGAAGCTCAGCCTGCCGAAGCAGTATCTGCCGCCCATGGGCGCCGGCCACTGAACACCAGTCCGTAGCAGGCGACCGCCCACGCGAGGGCGGCCGCCCAGCCGGCGAGGATGTCCGACGGGTAGTGCACGCCGAGGTACACGCGCGACAGCCCGACCAGCAACACGAACGCCACGCTCGCCGCGAGCACCGGCCAGCGCCACCGCGTGCGCCACGCCAGCAGCACGGCGACCGCGCCGAGCGTCATCGAACCCATCGCGTGCCCGCTGGGGAAGCTGTACGTCGTTTCCGGCGCAATCGACAGCCACAGGTCGGGGCGCGGCCGCGCGTACACGTGCTTGGCGAGGACATTGAGCAGCGCCGAGCCGCCCAGCGCCAGGCCCGCGAACAGCCCCTCGCGCATGCGGCGCGCCCACGCGAGCGCAAGCACGAGCACGACATCGACCGGCACCACGCCGTGGCCGTAACCGAGGCGGGACACGATCAGGAACGCATGGTCCAGGCCCTTGCGCGCGAGACCGTGCGCCAACTCGAGTAGCGGCAGGTCGAACGGACACGCCTCGCCTTCGTCCAGTTCCTCGACGAGCGCGCCGAAACCCCACAAGGGCAGCCAGAGCCCGGCGAACAGCAACAGCAGGCGGCCGCCATGCGCGCGCAGGAAAGCCGCGCCGAAGCGCGCTTCCTCGCGTGCGGTGCGCGCGGCGTCAGCCGGCGTGCGCGGCGGCTGGCCCGTGGGCGGCGTCGCCCCGGGCACCGGGGGCTCCATACCGGCGTTCGACATAGTCATCGATGATCGCGACGAATTCGCCCGCGATGTTGTCACCACGCAGGGTGACGGACTTTTCACCATCGACGAAGACCGGCGCCGACGGCGCCTCGCCGGTGCCCGGCAGCGAGATGCCGATGTTGGCGTGGCGCGATTCGCCCGGGCCATTGACCACGCAACCCATCACTGCGAGCGTGAGGTTCTCCGCGCCGGGGTGGGTGATGCGCCATTCCGGCATCTTCGCCCGCACGTGTTCCTGCACCACCTTCGCCAGTTCCTGGAAGAACTCCGACGTCGTGCGCCCGCAGCCCGGGCACGCGGTGACCATCGGCGTGAACGCGCGCAGGCCCATGGTCTGCAGCAGCTCCTGCGCGACCACCACTTCGTTCGTGCGCGGTGCGCCCGGCTCGGGCGTGAGCGAGATGCGGATGGTGTCGCCGATGCCCTGCTGAAGCAGCACGCCGAGCGCCGCGCTCGAGGCGACGATGCCCTTGCTGCCGATGCCGGCCTCGGTGAGTCCCAGGTGCAACGCGAACTCGCTGCGCGTCGACAGGTCGCGGTAGACGGCGATGAGTTCCTGCACGCCGCTGACCTTCGCCGACAGGATGATGCGGTCGGCGGGGAGCCCCAGTTCGACCGCGCGCATCGCCGAATCCAGCGCCGAGCGGATCAGCGCCTCGCGCAGCACCCGGCCGGCGTCCCAGGGCTCCGCGCACTACGCGTTCTCGTCCATCAACTGCCGCGCCAGCGCCTGGTCCAGCGAACCCCAGTTGGCGCCGATGCGCACGGGCTTGCCGTAGCGGATCGCGAATTCGATCAGTTGCGCGAACTGCAGGTCCTTCTTCCTGCCGAAGCCGACGTTGCCGGGGTTGATGCGGTATTTTGCCAGCGCTTCGGCGCAGGCCGGTTCCTTCGCAAGCAGCTGGTGGCCGTTGTAGTGGAAGTCGCCGATGATCGGCACGTCCACGCCCATCATCTGCAGGCGGTCGACGATGCGCGGCACCGCGGCGGCGGCTTCCGGCGTGTTCACGGTGACGCGCACCAGCTCCGAGCCGGCGCGCCACAGCTCGCCCACCTGCTTCACGGTGGCGACGACATCGGCGGTGTCGGTATTGGTCATCGACTGCACGACGACCGGCGCGTCGCCGCCGACGCGCACGCCACCGACCAGCACCTGGCGGGTCGGGCGGCGGGCGGTGGTGCCGAACGGCGTGGTGCCGAACGGCGTGGGGCCGGAGCTGTCCATCCGCCTATTGTACGGACCGATGCCCTATCCTGAGCGCATGAACACCGCGGCCACCGGCGAGATCCTGAGCCCCAGCCAGCTGAACACCCTGGCCCGCGACCTGCTCGAGGGCGCCTTCCCCATGGTCTGGGTCGAGGGCGAGCTGAGCGGCGTCTCGCGCCCGGCCTCGGGGCACCTGTACTTCAACCTGAAGGATGCGCGCGCGCAGGTGCGCTGCGCGATGTTCAGGACCCGCAGCGTCTCGTTGAAGTTCGCCCCGCGCGAAGGCGCGCGCGTGCTGGCGCGCGGCCGCCTGACCCTGTACGAGGCGCGCGGCGACTACCAGCTCGTGCTCGACCACATGGAAGAAGCCGGCGAAGGCGCGTTGCGGCGCGCGTTCGAGGAACTGAAGGCGAAGCTCGCCGCCGAGGGCTTGTTCGACGCCGGCCGCAAGCGCCCGCTGCCCGCGTACGTGCGCCGGCTCGCGGTGATCACCTCGCCGTCCGGCGCGGCGGTGCGCGACGTGCTCAGCGTGCTCGGCCGGCGCTTCCCGCTGCTCGAGGTCCACGTGTTGCCCAGCCTGGTGCAGGGCACGACTGCGGCGGCGCAGATCACCGCGCTCCTGCAGCGCGCGGCCGCAAGTGGACGCTACGACGTCGTGCTGCTCGCGCGCGGTGGCGGCTCGCTCGAGGACCTGTGGGCCTTCAACGACGAAGCGCTGGTGCGCGCCATCGCGGCCTCGCCGGTACCGGTCGTCTCGGCGATCGGGCACGAGACCGACTTCAGCCTGTCCGATTTCGCCGCCGACCTGCGCGCGCCCACGCCCTCCGCAGCGGCGGAACTGCTGGTGCCGCATGCGGACGACCTGCGCCGGCGGTTGCGCGCGCTCGCGCAGCGCATGGTCTCCACGCATCGCGCGCGCATGCGCCAGGCGATGCAGCGCGCCGATCGCGCATCGCTGCGCCTGCAGGCGTTGCGGCCGCAGGCGCGCCTGCAGTTGCTGTCGCGGCGCCAGGCCGAAGCACTGCGCCGCCTGCAGGCCGCCTGGTCGCGCCGGCTGGAACGCGACCACGCACGACTGCGCCGCGATGCGGCCGGCCTGCGCGGCACCCATCCCTCGCGGCGGCTGGCGGCCGACGCGCTGCGCCTGCGCGGGCTCGTACGTTCGCTGTCGGCAATCAGCCCGCTGGCCACCGTCGCCCGTGGGTACGCGATCCTGCAGCAGCCCGACGGCCGCGTGGTGCGCAGCACGAACGATGCCGCGCCCGGCGACGTGCTCGACGCGCGCGTCACCGACGGCGCGCTGAAATTGCGGGTGATCGAACCCGGTTGACCTGCAGGCAGGAGTCGCCCGTGCTGAAGCCTTCCTATCCGTACTATCTCGCCGGCGAGGCGTGCGCGCCGAACACGGCGCTCGAGGTCCGCGACAAGTTCAGCGGCGAAGTCGCCACGCGCGTTGCGCAGGCCGACGCGGCGACCATCGACGCTGCGATCGCCGCCGCGCACGCGACACGCGGCGCGATGGCCGCCTTCCCGCCCGACGCCCGCCGCGACGTGCTCGAGCACTGCGCATCCCGTTTCACCGAGCGCCGCGAGGAGCTCGCGCTCGCCCTGTGCATCGAGGCCGGCAAGCCGATCCGCGACGCGCGCGGCGAAGCCGATCGGCTAATCGACACCTTCCGCATCGCCGCCGGCGAAGCCACCCGCGTCGAGGGCGAAACGGTCGAACTCGCGATCTCGCAGCGCACGCGCGGTTATCGCGGCTTCGTGAAGCGCGTGCCGGTCGGCGCCTGCAGCTTCATCACCCCGTTCAACTTCCCGCTCAACCTCGTCGCGCACAAGGTCGCGCCCGCGATCGCCGCAGGCTGCCCGTTCGTGCTCAAGCCCTCCGAGCGCACGCCGATCGGCGCGCTGATCGTCGGCGAGGTGCTCGCGGAAACCGGTTTGCCGAAGGGCGCGTTCTCGATCCTGCCCTGCCCCGTCGACCAGGCCGATGCACTGGTGACGGATCCGCGCATCGCCCTGCTGAGCTTCACCGGTGGCCTTGTCGGCTGGGACCTCAAGGCTCGGGCCGGCCGCAAGAAGGTCGTGCTGGAACTCGGCGGCAACGCGGCCTGCATCGTCGACGCCGATCCCGGGCGGCCGATGGACGAAGTCGTCGCGCGGCTGGTCTCAGGCGCGTACTACCAGAGCGGACAGAGCTGCATCGGCGTGCAGCGCATCCTGGTGCATCGCGAGCGTTACGACGCCTTGAAGGCGGCGCTCGCGAAGGCGGTCGGCGCGCTGCGCATGGGCGATCCGCGCGACGAGTCGGTGTTCATCGGCCCGATGATCGACGAGGCCGCCGCAAAGCGCGTCGAAGCCTGGATCGCGGCCGCGGTCGCCGGCGGCGCGCGCGTGCTCGCGGGTGGCGCCCGGGACGGCACGCTGCTGCCCGCGACGCTGCTGGAAGGCGTGCCGCACGATGCCGACCTGTGGCGCAAGGAGGCCTTCGGGCCCGTCGCGGCGATCGAAGCCTTCGACGACTTCGACGACGCGCTGGCGCGCGTCAACGACAGCGACTTCGGCCTGCAGGCCGGCGTGTTCACCGGCGACCTCGCGCACGCGATGCGCGCGTGGGATGCGCTGGAGGTCGGCGGCGTCATCGTCGGCGACATCCCGAGCTTCCGCGTCGACAACATGCCCTACGGCGGGGTCAAGGGGTCGGGATTCGGACGCGAGGGCGTGCGCTACGCGATCGCCGACATGACCGAGCCGCGCCTGCTGGTGCTGCGCGCCTGAGGCTCATTGCGACAACGCTACCCAGGCCGGCGCGTGGTCGCTTGCCTTGGGCTGGCCGCGTACCCAGCGGTCCACGCCCGCGTCGACCAGCCGCGGCGCGAGCGCCGGGCTGAGCAGCAGGTGGTCGATGCGCAGGCCCGAATCGCGCGGCCAGTGTTCGCGGAAATAGTCCCAGAAGGTGTAGATCCGTTCCTCCGGATGGCACGCGCGCAGCGCGTCCGTCCATCCCTGCGACAGCAGCGTCGCATAGCGCTCGCGCGACTCCGGTTGCAGCAGCGCGTCCTTGCGCCAGGATCGCGGGTTGTAGATGTCGAAGTCCGTCGGCACCACGTTGTAGTCGCCGGCGATGGCCACGGGATGGCCGGTGGCCAGCAGCGACTTCGCGTGACGCTGCAGGCGGTCCATCCAGCGCAGCTTGTAGTCGAATTTCGGCCCCGGTTGCGGATTGCCGTTGGGCAGGTAGATGCAGGCAACGATGATGCCGCTGACCGCCGCCTCGAGATAGCGTGCCTGCGCGTCGTCGCGCTCGCCCGGGAGGCGGCGGCGGATTTCCACCGGTTCGCTCCCGCGCGCCAGGATCGCGACGCCGTTCCACGACACCTGGCCCTGCCACAGCGCGCCGTAACCGGCGGCTTCGAGTTCCGCATGCGGGAACGCTTCGTCGCGCGCCTTCAGTTCCTGCAGGCAGGCGATGTCGGGGCGCTCCCGTTCGATCCATTCCAGCAGGTGCGGCAACCGCGAACGGATGCCGTTGACGTTGTACGTGGCGAGCCGGAGGGGTTTCTTGCGCCGTGGCATGCGGCCCATGCTGGCCGCCGGCGCGTGGACGCGCCGTGTGCTTCGCTCAGGCGTCGGGCGCCGGCACGAGCGGCAGGTGGACCAGGAATTCGGCGCCCTCGCCCGCGACGCCGGTACTGAACGCGCTGACGTCGCCGCCGTGCAGGTGCACCAGCTGCTGGACCAGGCCCAAGCCGATGCCGAGACCGGACTGCGTCCCGCCGGGCCCTTCATTCCCACCCTGGACGAACAGTTTGAACATCCCGGGCAATTCGTCCGGAAGGATGCCCGGGCCATTGTCCCGCACGCCAAGTTCGGCGCGACCATCGCGCGTCGCGGTGAGGGAGAGCGAGACCCGGCCGTCCGGCGGAGTGAACTTGGCGGCGTTGTTGAGCAAATTCGTCAGCACCTGCACCAGCCGGACCGCATCGCCGAGCACATGCATCGGCTCCTCCGGCACGTTCACGATGAATTCGTGTCCTCGCTCGACCATCGTGGGCCGTACCGCAACCGCGGCATCATCGACGACCTGTTGCAGCGACAGGACCTCCTCGACCAGGTGCACCTTGCCTGTCGAGATGCGGCCCACGTCGAGGAGCTCGTCCACGAGTCGCCGCAGGTGGGTCACCTGGCGCGCGAGGATGTCGCGCGCCGCGCGCATCCGCGGATTGGTCGGCTCCTCGAGTTGCATGATCGACACCGCGTTTGCGATGGGGGTCATCGGATTTCGCAATTCATGGCCCAGCAGCGCCAGGAACTGCGTCAGCCGCCGTTCCTGCTCCTCGAGCGCATGGATGCGCCGGCTCGCGGTCAGGTCGCGCGTCACCTTCACGAAACCCCGATGGCGACCGTCGGCATCGTGCAGTGCGGTGATCACCACGTTCGCCCAGAAACGCGTTCCGTCCTTCCGCAACCGCCAGCCTTCGTCCTCGAACCTTCCTTCCCGCTGCGCTACTTCGAGTTCGTGTTGCGGCCAGCGTGCCTCGAGCTTCTCCTGCGGATAGAAGACGGAGAAATGCCTGCCGATGATCTCGTCGGCCTTGTAGCCCTTGTTGAGCTCCGCGCCCTTGTTCCAGCTGGTGACGTACCCGTCGGGGTCCAGCATGAAGATCGCGTAGTCCCGCACGCTTTCGACCATGAGCCGGAAGCGCTCTTCGCTCTGCCGCAGCAACTCGAGTGCGTGGTCGCGCTCCGCCTCGCCGCCCTGGCTCGCCGCGTCGACCGCCGCCTGGATGTCGGCGGATGAGGTCACGCCCAGGGGTCGCGCAGGACGATATTGGCGTCGCGGTCGGGGCCCGTGCTCACGATCGCGATCGGGCAGCCGGCCAGCTCCTCCAGCGCGCGCAGGTAGGCGCGCGCGGCGGGCGGCAGCTTGTCCCACTCGGTGATGCCGTGGGTCGACTCCTGCCAGCCCGGGAATTCCAGGTACACCGGCGTGCACTCTTCCCAGCCCTGCGCGTCCAGCGGCGCGTATTCGCTGCGCTTGCCGTGGTACTCGTAGGCGATGCAGATCTTCAGCGACTCCATCCCGTCGAGGATGTCGAGCTTGGTGATGCACAGGCCGGAGATGCCGTTGATCGCGACCGCGCGCTTGAGCGCGACCACGTCCATCCAGCCGCAGCGCCGCGGGCGGCCCGTGGTGGCGCCGTATTCCTGGCCGCGGTCGCGGATGCCCTGGCCGACGGCGTCGTTAAGCTCGGTCGGGAACGGACCGCCGCCGACGCGCGTGGCGTAGGCCTTGGCGATGCCCAGCACGTAATCGATGGCGTCGGCGCCGACGCCGGTGCCGGCGAGCGCGCCGCCGACGGTGGTGTTCGAGGAGGTGACGTAGGGATAGGTGCCGTGGTCGATGTCGAGCAGCGAACCCTGCGCGCCTTCGTACAGCACGCGCTTGCCCTGCCTGCGCAGCTCGTGCAGGACGCCGGCGACGTCGGACTTCATCGGCTCGATGTATTCGCCGAAGGCCAGCGCCTCGTCGAGCGTCTGCTGGAAATCGACCGGCGCGACCTTGAGGTACTGCGTCAGCACGAAGTTGTGGTAATCGAGCGTGGCGCGCAGCTTGTCCGCGAGTTCCTGCGGATAGCGCAGGTCGGCGACGCGGATGCCGCGGCGCGCGACCTTGTCCTCGTACGCGGGCCCGATGCCGCGGCCGGTGGTGCCGATCGCGTCCTTGCCGGCGGCCTTCTCGCGCGCCTGGTCCAGGGCGATGTGGTACGGCATGATGATCGGCGTCGCCGGGCTGATCTTCAGCCGCGAGCGCACGTCGACGCCCGTCGCCTCGAGCTCCCCGATTTCCTTGCGCAGCGCGCCCGGATGCAGGACCACGCCGTTGCCGATCAGGCACAGCGCATCGGGGCGCAGGATGCCGGACGGAATCAGGTGCAGGACGGTCTTGTGGCCGTTGATGACCAGCGTGTGGCCGGCGTTATGGCCGCCCTGGAAGCGCACGACCGCGCCGATGTCCTGCGTCAGCAGGTCGACGATCTTGCCCTTGCCTTCATCGCCCCACTGGGCACCCAGAACGACTACCGACTGACCCATTTTCACGCCTCCGGACACGGAAAAAGCCGGGGCGGACCCCGGCTTTGCGACATTATCCGGGTTTTGGGGCCCCGGGGGTAGGGCCGACCGGTCATCGGCTCACTTTCACCCCGCCAGCCGACCACGAGTCCGCTCTACAGGGTGTGACGGACCAGCGCCAGGGAGAGGAGGCCGATCGCGACAACGAGGCCGCCGACGGCCCGCAGGCGGCGGTTGGGCATGGCGTGGAGCTGCTCGGCCGCCCTTCGCCATGCATTGGGCATGGCGAACAGCAACAGGCCCTCGAACACGGCAACCAGGCACAGCGCCGACCACAGGTCGTTCATCCCGCGCAGGCCCGGCTCAGCGGTCGTTGCGCAGGTACTGCAGGAACGGATCGTCGCGGTCGAGCACGATGGCCGCATTGCCGTTCGCGAACGCGCGCCGGTACGCCTCGAGGCTGCGATGGAACGCGTAGAACGCCGGATCACGCTGGTAGGCCTGCGCGTAGATGCGCGACGCTTCCGCGTCACCCTCGCCTCGCAGCTTCTGCGCGTCGCGCTCGGCTTCGGCCAGGATCACCTGCTGCTGCCGATCGGCCTCGGAACGGATCTTCTGCGACTGTTCCTCGCCCTCGGCGCGCAGCTGCGCCGCGACCTGCTGGCGTTGCGCGCGCATGCGCCGGTATACCTGCTCGATCACTTCGCCGCCGGTCGGCAGGTCGATGCGCTTGATGCGGATGTCGACGATCTTCACGCCGAGCGTGGCCGCGCCCTTGTTGATGGCGTCTAGCTGCCGCGCCACCATTTCGTTGCGATCGCCCGACACCACCTGTTGCAGCGTCCGCGAGTTGATCTCGTTTCGCAGCGAATCCTTGATGATCGGCGCGAGCCGCTGCACGGCGATGCTCTCGTCGCCGCCGGTAGCGCGATAGAACGTGCGCACGTTGGAAATCAGGCCGATGGCGAAGAAGTCGACGCTGACGTCCTTCTTCTCCGAGGTCAGGTAGCGTTCGGGCTCGGCGTCGAGCACCTGCAGGCGGCGGTCGTACACGCGCGCGCTTTCGACCAGCGGCCACTTGAAGTGCAGGCCGGGGCCGACATCGGTGCGCGCGACGCGGCCGAGGTTCAGCACGATGGCGGTATGGCCCTCGTTGACGACATAGACGGAACCGAGCAGCGCGAGCAGCGCGGCGACGGCGAGCGGGATCCAGGCGGCATATTTCATCGGCTCGGCTCCTCGCGGCCTTCGCGCCCGGCGGGGCGGGGTTCGCGGCCGGGACGCGCGCCGGCGACAGTGGCATCGACGACGGGCGCGACGAGTTCCGGCGTCGGCGCTGCGGCGGCACCGCCGCCAGCGGTCGTGGCGCTGGCGCTGCCGGCGGCCGGCATCGGGAGGTAGATCAGCTGCTTGCCGTCGCCGCCGACGATGACGCGGTTGCCGGCCAGGACCTGTTGCACCGTGTCGAGCCACAGGCGCTTGCGGGTGACGTCGGGCGCGGCCTTGTACTGGTCGAGCAGCAGAGAGAAGCGCGTGGCATCGCCGGTTGCGCGATCGATCGACGCGGTCTTGTAGCCCTCGGCGACCGTGCGCACGCGGGCAGCCTGGCCGCGCGCTTCCGGCACGATCTTGCTGGCGTAGGCTTCGGCTTCGTTCCTGGCGCGGTCCTTGTCCTGCTGCGCGCTGTTGACGTCGTCGAAGGCCGGCTTGACCTCTTCCGGCGGACGCGCGTTGGGCAGGTTGAGCTCGGTCACCAGCAGGCCGGTACGGTATTCGCGCAGCGACTCCTGCAGGCGCTGGCGCGCCGACACCGACAGCGCGCTGCGCGCGCTCAGCACGGTATCGAGGTCGGAGCGGCCGACCTGCTCGCGCACCGCGCTGAGCGTGGCCTGCTGCAGCACGGCGTCGCCATCGCGGCTGCCGAACAGGTACTCGCGCGGATCGTCCACGCGGTACTGCACGTTGACCTCGACGGTCACGATGTTCTCGTCGCGGGTCAGCACCGGCACGGTGTCGCTGAAAGTCTTGATCTGCGTGGCCTGGACCTTGGCCACGCGCTCGACCGGCCACGGCCACTTCAGGTGCGGGCCGGGCTGCAGGACGCGCGAGAACTGGCCGAAGCGCAGCACGACGCCGCGCTGCTGCTCGGTCACCAGGACCAGGCAGTTCACGGCCAGCCACAGCACGAAGATCGCGCCGACCCAGCGCGCGATGTTGCCCGCGCCACCCTCACCGCCGCCCGGCAGGCCGCGCAACGCGTCGCGCAGGCGCTCGAAGGGATTGCTGTTGCCGCGTCGCTGCGGGTTGCGGCTGTTGCCGGACCCGCCGGGAGTGTTCCAGGCCATCGCTACTCCAGGGAATCCGGTCGATTCTAGCCGTCCACGCCGGGATGGTCGACCAGCAGCGCCCGCACCGGCTCGCCCCAGGGCTGGCTGGCGACCCGCAGCGCGTCGGCCTCGGCGAGGTCCAGGCGCAGGCGCCAGCCGTCCTCGTCGTGCTCTTCGCCGCGGACGGCGTCGAGTTCGTGCAAGCGCGCGCGCAGGCGACCGGCCTCGGGCGGCAGGCGCAGTTCGCCCTGCACGCGGCGCAGGCCGAGGCGCGCGCCCAGCGCCTGGCGCAGGGCCTCCAGGCCGAGCCCGTCGCGGGCCGAGACCCAGACGCGCTCGCGCGCGCCCTGTCCGGCCGCGTCGCCCGCGCCATCTTCGGCCGCATGGTCGTGGCGCGGCAGCGCGCCCTCGATCCGGTCGATCTTGTTGTAGACGAGCAGTTGCGGCAGCTCGCCCGCACCGATTTCGGCGAGCACGGCCTCCACTTGCGCGATGCGTTCCTCGCGCAGGGGATCGGCGGCGTCGATCACGTGCAGCAGCAGGTCGGCCTCGCGCGCTTCGCTCAGCGTCGAGCGGAACGCGGCCACCAGTTCGTGCGGCAGGTCGCGGACGAAGCCGACGGTATCGGCGAGCACCGCATTGCCGCCCGGCAGCGCGATGCGGCGCACGGTCGGATCGAGCGTGGCGAACAGCTGGTCGGCGGCGTATGCGCCCGCGCCGGTCAGCGCATTGAACAGCGTCGACTTGCCGGCGTTGGTGTAGCCGACCAGCGCGATGCGCGGCAGCTCGCTGCGCACGCGCGCGCGGCGCATCTGCGTGCGCTGCACCTCGACCTTGTCGAGGCGCTTCTGCAGCTGCTCGAGGCGCTTCTGCAGCAGGCGGCGATCGGTTTCGAGCTGGGTTTCGCCGGGGCCGCGCAGGCCGATGGAACCGCCGCGCTGCCGCTCCAGGTGGGTCCAGCCGCGGACCAGGCGCGTGGCCATGTGCTTGAGCTGCGCGAGCTCGACCTGCAGCTTGCCTTCGGCGCTGCGCGCGCGCTGCGAGAAGATGTCGAGGATCAGGCCGGTGCGGTCGACCACGCGCCGCTCGAGCGCCTTTTCCAGGTTGCGTTCCTGGACCGGCGAGAGCGCATGGTTGACCAGGATCAGGTCGGCGCCGGTGGCTTCGGCGGCCGCCTTCACCTCATCGAGCTTGCCGCTGCCGATGAGCGTGGCCGGATTCGGGCGATCGATGCGCGCCTGCAGCACGGCGACGACGTTGGCGCCGGCGGAACGGGCGAGATCGCCGAATTCCTCCAGCAGGCCATCGTCCGGCGGGCCGCCGGCGTGGGGCTGGATCAGCAGGGCCTGCTCACCCTTGCGGGATCGTTCGAACAACGGCGGTCTCGCAATGGGGTGTCCGCGACCAACATGCGGGCGGGAGGCGCCGGATTCAAGCGCCGGCGGTCCCTGTCGCTGCAGGGTCGACGGCCGGGGCGATGGCCGGGACCGACGCCGGGATCACTCCGCAGCGTCGCCTTCGCCGTCCCCGTCGTCGGAATCGCCGTTGCCGTTGGTGCCCACCCGCACGTTGCGCGCCGGGACCACGGTGGAAATGGCGTGCTTGTAGACCATCTGGCTGACGGTGTTGCGCAGCAGGACCACGAACTGGTCGAAGGACTCCACGGTCCCCTGCAGCTTGATGCCGTTGACGAGATAGATGGACACCGGGACGCGCTCGCGGCGCAAGGCGTTCAGGAATGGATCCTGCAGGGATTGCCCCTTGGACATGTTGCCCCCTCTTTGTCTTTTCTTGACGACGTTTGTGTGTTGTTTTGGCGGTGGACGCCCCGACGGCAGCCTCCGGTCCGCATCGCCCGACCCACGCTCCCCGTGGCGGCAACGGCCCGATGGTACTCCAAGCACGTGACCCACGAATGGGACAGCGCCTCCAGTTGCGCGCCCCGGGAGACCATCCCAACCCGTCGCTGCGCGGCGGGGCGACCCGCCTGGCTGGCTGCGTGGCGTTACAGGAACGCGTGCAGCGCCCGCTCCAGCCCGGGGCGGTCCACGGCCGGGTCGAACCAGCGGGCGTCGAGTTCCCGCCGCAGCCACGTCAACTGGCGCTTGGCGAGCTGGCGGGTGGCGAAAATGGCCCGGTCGCGGAACCCGGCAGCGTCGGTGGCGCCGTCCAGGTGCTCCCAGGCCTGGCGATAGCCGACCGCGCGCAGTGCCGGCAGGGCCAGCGGCGCCGGATGCGCGGCGAATGCAGGCAGCGCACGCAGGCGTCGCACTTCGTCGAGGAAGCCCTGCGCCAGCATCGCGTCGAAGCGGCGTTCGATGCGCGCATGCAGTTCGCCGCGATCGCGCGGCGCCAGGACCAAGCGCAGCATGCGGAATGGCAGGCGCGCGCGCGACGCGCCCGCCGGATCCGCCTGCCAGTCGCTGATCGTGCGCCCGGACAGGCGATGCACTTCGAGCGCGCGCTGGATGCGCTGCGCGTCGGTGGCGTGGATGCGCGCGGCGGCGACCGGGTCGATTCCTGCGAGGCGCGCGTGCAGCGCGGCCCAGCCGACGTCGGCCGCCTCCGCGGCGATCGCGGCGCGCACGCCAGGATCGGCACCCGGCATGTCCGACAGGCCGTGCAGCAGCGCGTGGAAATACAGGCCCGTGCCGCCGGCGAGGATCGGGATCCGTCCGCGCGCGGCGATCGCCGCGATCGCTTCGCGCGCGTCGGTCGCGAAATCGGCGGCCGAATACGCTTCCCAAGGCGCGCGCACGTCGACCAGGTGGTGCGGCACCGCCGCGAGTTCGGCCGCGTCGGGCTTGGCCGCGCCGATGTCGAGGCCGCGGTACACCAGCGCAGAATCGACGCTGACGATCTCGCCGCCGAGGCGCTGCGCCCATTCCAGCGCGAGCGCCGACTTGCCCGAGGCCGTCGGCCCCATCAGCTCGATCGCCGGTGGGCGCCTGTCGGCCGTCATCGTCGGGTCGCCGAGGATGCGCGCGCCGCGGGCTCAGGCATCGTGCCCCTGCCCGAGCAGGCTGTTGCGGCGTGCGTACAGCAGGTACACGAGCACGCCCACCCCGTTCCACAACAGGCACCACAACTGCGTCCGGGTCGGCAGGCTCATGAACAGGTACGCGCAGCCGATGATCGCGACCGGGCCGACCAGCCACGCCAGCGGCGCGCGGAACACGCGCGGCCGCGCCGGATCGCGCTTGCGCAGCACCAGCAGGCAGGCCGCGACCGCAATGAAGGCGATCAGCGTGCCGGCATTGGCCAGCGCCGCGATCTCGTCGAGGCGGGCGATGCCGGCCAGCGCGGACGTGACGATGGCGGTGAACACGGTGATCGCCACCGGCGTGCCGCGCCGCCCCACCTTCGACAGGCTTCGCGGCAGCAGGCCGTCGCGCGACATCACGAAGAAGATGCGGCTCTGCCCGTAGAAGAACGCGAGCAGCACCGTCGGCAATGCGACCACCGCCGCCGCGGCGACGACCTTGGCCGCCGTGCCGTGGCCGAGCTCGCGCATGATCAGGGCCAGCGGTTCCGCGCTGTGCCCGAACACGGTGTAGTTCATCGCGCCGACCGCGGCCAGCGCCACGACCATGTAGATCAGCGTGCAGCCGACCATCGAGCCGACGATGCCGATGGACAGGTCGCGTGCGGGATTCTTCGTCTCCTCCGCGGCGGTGGAGATCGCATCGAAGCCGTAGAACGCGAAGAAGATGATCGCCGCCGCCGCCATCACCCCGTGCTTGACGCCGTCGGGGCCGGTGGATTCGACGAAGCCGTAGGGCATGAACGGATGCAGGTTCGCCGCATCGAAACCCGGCAGCGCGATCGCGACGAACACCCCCAGCGCCAGCAGCTTGGCGACCACCAGGAACGCATTGACGGTCGCGCTTTCGCGCGTGCCGGCGATCAGCGCGCCGGCGACGACCCAGGTGATCAGGATCGCGGGCACGTTGAGCAGGCCGCCCGCGTGCGGACCGACGGTCAGCGCCGTCGGCAGGTCGACGCCGATGCCGGCGAGGAACCCGACCGCATAGCCGGACCAGCCGACCGCGACCGTGCTCACCACCAGCGTGTATTCGAGGATCAGGCTCCAGCCGACGACCCAGGCGATGGCCTCGCCGAGCACGGTGTAGCTGTAGGTGTAGGCGCTGCCCGCGGCGGGCATCAGCGTCGCCAGTTCCGCGTACGCCAGCGCGGCGCAGGCGCAGACGATGCCGGCGACGAGGAAGGAGACGAGCACCGCCGGCCCGGCGAGGTTCGCGCCGACGCCGATCAGCGTGTAGATGCCCGTGCCGACGATGGCGCCGATGCCCAGCGCGACCAGGTGCGGCCAGCCCAGGGTCGGCACCAGGCGCCGGCCCTCCTCGTGCACGGTGACCCGGTCGATGTCCTTGCGTCGCAGCCAAGCCTGCATGGGAACCCCTGGTTCGGTCGGAAGGCCCCAAGTGTGCGGCATCGACGGCCCCCGCGCGATGCGTCGCGTGCGAGGCCGGAAAAAAGACAGCCCCGGGCCGCACGCGGCGGCCCGGGGCTGCAGGTACGTCAGAAGTCCTTCGAGACCCGCAATCCGAAGGTCCGCGGCGGCGTGCTGACGATGTAGGGCTGGTACCCGCAGGTCAGCGTCGCGCACTCGGCGAACTTGGTGAGCTCGGTGCGCCGGTCGAACAGGTTGTGCACGAACACGTCGAACTTCCAGTCGCCGAGCGCGTAGCCCGCCGACAGGTCGAACAGCGTGTAGCCGTCGAGGTCGCCGAGCAGCGCGTCCTCCGCGGTGCGCAGGTCGGTGCGGCGCTTGCCCTGGTGGAACAGCGCGCCCTGCACATGGGCCTCGCCGGCGCCCATGTCCCAGGTATAGCGGCCGGTGAGGTTGCCCTTGAAGCGCGCGGTGATCGGAAGCCGTGCGCCCGCGGGTGCCTCCGGCCCGTCGACCGGGTCGCCGCTGATCGGGTTGATGGTGCCGGGCGGACAGACGCTGACCGGGTTGCCGTCGGCGTCGTTGAAGCCGCAGTAGTCCTCGGTCAGTCGCGCGTTGTACCAGGCCATGCCGCCGGACAGCATGAAGTTGTAGCTGGCCTGCCACTGCAGCTCGAGTTCCATGCCGTCGACGCGCGCCTGGTTGGCGTTGCGGATCTCGGTGAGGCCGTTGAGGCCGAGGTAGGAGAACTGGAAGTCCTTCCAGTCCTCGCGGAACACCGCGCCATTGAAGATCAGGCGGTGGTCGAACCACGCCGTCTTCCAGCCCAGCTCGTAGTTGGTGAGGTAGTCGGAACTGTACGGCGGCACCGTGCCGCGGCGATTGATGCCGCCGGGTCGGAATCCCTGCGACCAGGTGGCGTACAGCATCCTGTCGGCGTCCAGTTTCCAGCTCAGGTTGAAGCGGCCGATCGAGCCGCTTTCCTTCACCCGCTTGTCGAGGTTCACGCAGGGCGCGCCCATGAACGGCTCGTCGCGGAAGCACACCACCACGCCGGACGAACTGCTCCAGCCCCAGTCGCCGTAGCCGAAGAAGCCGACGAGGCTGTTGTCCGACTGGAAATAGCGGATGCCGCCGGTCGCGGTGAGGCTGGGCGTGATGTCGAACGAGACTTCGCCGAAGGCCGCGTGGTCGCGGTCCACGCGCTGCTGCGCCGTCAGCCAGATCGTGTCCGGCCAGCCCGGCACTTCCTGGACCGCCGACAGCCCGTCGACCAGGTAGTCCTGGAAGATGTCGTGCTGCTGCCGCTGCCAGAACAGCCCGCCGACCATGCGCCAGCGGTTGCCCGCGGGCGAGGCGATGCGCAGTTCGTGGCTTTGCGTGCGGTACTTGTCGGTCGCGTGGATATGCTGCGACGGGTTGACGTAGGTCGACGGGTCGCACGTGAACGAGACCGTGTCGAAATCCGAGCACATGTACGCGCCGTAGCCGCTCAGCGTGTCGTACCAGAAGCCGTAGTCGGTGTAGTCCGCCGCGGAATCCACGTCGCGCGACAGGTGCGAATACGCGTAGGTCAGGTCGAAATTGCCGATCTTGCCCTGCACGGTCAGCGCCGCCTGCACCCACTTGTCCTTCGAGTACTCGGGATAGCCGTGCGCGACCTCGAACGTGCCGACGCTCGGGTCGTAGCCCGTGCTGCCCTTCGCGTCCATGTGCTGGCCCATGAGCGTCGGGGTGATCGTCCAGTCGTCGTTGAGGTCGATGCGCAGCGCGGCGCGGGCGCCGACCGTGTCGGCTTCGTTGTAGTCGTCCTTCACGAACGCCGCGTTGTCGCCGACGATGCCGGAGGTCGGGAAGGTCACCGTGCGATGCACGTTGTCGACATAGCCGGCGTCGTGCTTCTGCCAGCCGACCACGCGCAACGCGCTGGAGGCACCGAGCGGCATGTTCGCCATCGCCTCGAGGACGTGGCCGGTGCCGCCGCCCTGGACGACGTTGACCTCGCCGGAGACGTTCGCCGCGAAGCCCGTCGGGTCCGGCTTGTTGGTGATGATGCGCAGCGTGCCGGCCTGCGAGCTCGCGCCGTACAGCGTGCCCTGCGGGCCGGCGAGCGCCTCGACGCGGGCGATGTCGTACATGTGGACGTCGAGCGCGCCGGTGATCGTGGTGATCGGCTGCTCGTCGAGGTACACGCCCACGCTCGGCTGCGAACCGGAGTGGTTGCCGTCGCCGCCGCTGGCGACGCCGCGCATGTACACCTGCAGGAAGCCCGGCCCGGAAAACACGCCGCCGCCCGCCGTACCGTACGAGAGGCTCGGCACGAGCTTGGCGTAGTCGTCGAAATCGGCGACGTCGTGCTGCTCCAGGTCCGCCTGGCCGATCGCCTGCACGCTGATCGGGACCGCCTGCAGGTTTTCCTCGCGTTTCTGCGCGGTGACCATGACGGTGCCCAGGGTCTTGGGTTCATCCCTGCGCTGCGTCGCCTGCGCCGCGGCCGGCTGCGATGCCGGTTGCGCCTGCTCCGCCTGCTGCGGGGCCGCCGGTTGCCCGGCCTGCGCCTGCGCTTGTGGCTGCGCTGGCGCCGACGCGGCGTCCTGCGCTTGCGCCTGCGAGACGCCCATCGCCTGGACGCCCAGGCATACCGCGATCGCCAGCGGCAGCCGCGCGAACGCCCTTCCCTTCCCTTGCTTCGAACTGCGCATTTCCCCCTCCTCCCTGGTGGATACGACGAATGGTCGGAACCTGGCTTACGACGCGGCGTGCTCCCCGGCCAGCGGGCCCAGCGCCTCGCGCAGCGGCGCGAGCCATGCTTCGAAATGCTTCCAGTGGTCCAGTCCCTCGCGGTAGATCGGCTGGCGCACCTGTTCGGAACTGGCGGTGCGCACCGGGCGATCGTTCTCGAAGAAGCGCAGGCAGGCCGCATCGAACGGCAGGCCGCAGTAATCGAGCACGCGCCGCACCTGCGCCTCGGTGTCGTCCACGAGTTCCTCGTAGGCGACGCGCAGGATCGCGCCGGGTTGCACCCGGTCGAAGTGCGCCATGTAGTCGACGTAGTCGCGGTAGTAGCGGCCGATGTCGGCGAGGTCGTAGCTGAAGTCCTGGCCGCGCGCGAAATGCTGCTTGAACAGCGAGAAACCGCAGGCCATCGGGTGCCGGCGCACGTCCACGATCCTCGCGTTCGGCAACGCCGCGCGGATCAGGCCGGCGTGCGCGAAGTTGTTCGGCATCTTGTCGATGAAGAACGGCGCGCCGCCCTTGCGATGGATGCGCGTCCGCTCGAGGTAGGCCTCGCCCAGCGCCCGCACCGCGTCGGCATCGAGGCCGGCGAGCGCTTCGTGGTAGCGCGCCGGCGAATCGTCGCCGGGGCCCTGGCGGCGCAGCACGCGCGCGAGCGAGGTGATCTCCGGCAGTTCCATCGTGCCTTCGACCAGGGGATGGCTGGCGAGGATCTGCTCGACGAGCGTCGATCCCGCGCGCGGCATGCCGACGATGAAGATCGGGTCGGGCGCGGGCGCACCCCAGCCTTCGCGTTGCCTGAAGAACGCCGCGTCGTAAAGACTCGCCGCGCGGCGCAGGCGCGCTTCGTTCTCGTCGGCCGAATACGGCACGCGCGCCAGCCGCAACGCGTTGCCGCGCGCGTAGCTGGCAAACGCATCGGGATATTCGCCGCGATCCTCCAGCGCCTTGCCGAGCGCGAACTCCAGGTGCAGGCGGTCCTCGTCGCCGAGGCCTTCGCGCGCGAGTTCCGCGCGGATCGTGGCGATGTCGCCGTCCTCGAAGCGGAAGGTCTTGAGGTTGGCGAGGCTCCACCACGCGTCGCCGAATGCAGGCTCGAGCGTCGCGGCGCGACGATAGGCGGCGATGGCGCCGGAAGTGTCGCCATCGGTCTTGAGCGCATGCCCGTGGCTGAGCCAGATCCGCGGCTGGCCGGGATGCTCGGCGAGGATGCCGGCGTACAGTGCGTTGGCTTCGGCGTAATCGCCGGTGCGACACAGCACCACGGCCTTGAGGTTGCGGTAATGCGGGTCGCGCGGATCCACGGCAAGCAAGCGCTCGACCTGTGCCAGCGCGTCGGCCGGCCGGTTGCTGCGATGCAGCACCATCGCGTAGTTCTGGCGTGCGGCGTGGAAGCCGGGTTCCAGTTCCAGGCAGCGTTCGAGCAGGGTCGCGGCGTCCTCGAGGCGGCCGATCCGCGCGGCGACCTCGGCGAGCATGCGGATGGCGGCCACGTCGGCTGGCGCGCGCCGCAGGTGGTTGCGCAGCAGGGCCTCGGCGCGGGGAATGTCGTTGCTGGCCAGGGCTTCGCCGGCGGCCATGAGCCCGGGGTCGGCGACGGCGCGTTTCATCGCGCGATCGAGGGTCATGGCCGATGCCGCCGACGCCTGGTGCATTCCCTTACCCCGGTTGTCCGCGGAGCGTACGTCCGCGCCGCCGGGGCCGCAAGGCGGCGACCGGGAGTGGCTTCCCTCCCTTCGACGGCGTCAGGCAGCGGGATCGGCCGCCGGTCCCAGGGCTTCGCGCAGCGGCGCCAGCCATGGTTCGAAATGCTTCCAGTGATCCAGGCCTTCGCGGTAGATCGGCCTGCGCACCTGTTCGGCGCTGGCGGTGCGCACCGCCCGATCGTTCTCGAAGAAGCGCAGGCAGGCCGCGTCGAAAGGCAAGCCGCAGTAGTCGAGCAACCGCCGGACCCCTGCCTCCGTGTCGGCAACCAGGTCCTCGTACTGCACCCGCAGGATGCGACCGGGTTGCACGCGGTCGAAGTGATCCATGTACTCCACGTAGTCGCGGTAGTAGAGGCCGATGTCGCGCAGGCTGTAGCTGAAATCCTGGCCGCGCGCGAACAGCTGCTTGAACATGGAGAAGCCGCAGGCCATCGGGTGCCGCCGGACGTCGACGATCTTCGCGTCCGGAAGCGCCAGCAGGATGAGGCCGATGTGCGCGAAGTTGTTCGGCATCTTGTCGATGAAGAACGGCCTGCCGGTCTTGCGATGCGCGCGGGTGCGCTCGATGTACCGCTCCCCGAGGGCGCGCAGTCCGCCGGCGTCGAGCTTCGCCAGCGCTTCGTGGTAGCGCGCGGGCGAGTCGGGATGTTCCTGGGCCGCCTGTTGCCAGAGGATCCGCGCGATCGCGAGGATCTCCTCCAGTTCCATCGTGCCCTCCACCAGCGGGTGGGTCGCGAGGATCTGCTCGACCAGGGTCGATCCCGCGCGGGGCATGCCCACCACGAAGATCGGATCCGGTGCCGGGCAACCCTGGCCTTCGCGTTCGCGGAACAGTGCCTCCGTGTAGATTTCGGCGGCGCGGCGCATGCGGGCGGTGTTCGCCTCCGCCGACCACGGCGAGCGGGCGAGGCGCAAGGCGTTGCCACGTGCATAGCTTTCGAACGCCGCCGCGTAGTCGGCGCGGTCTTCGAGCGCCTTGCCCAGCGCGAACGACACGTGCAGGCGGTCTTCGGCGCCGAGGTCGGCGCGGGCGAGCTGCGCTCGCATGGTCGCGATGTCGGCGTCCTCGAAGAGGAAGGTCTTCAGGTTGGCGAGGCCCCACCAGGCATCGCCAGCCCAGGGTTCGAGCTCCGCGCAGCGCCGGTAGGATGCGATGGCTTCCGTGGTCCTGCCGATGGTCTTCAGTGCATGGGCATGGCTGATCCACACCCCTGCCTCGGCGGGATGCTCGGCGAGCAGGCCTTCGAGCAACGGCAGTGCCGCGGCGTATTCGCCGAGCCGGCACAACACCACCGCCTTGAGGTTGCGGCAGGCCGGGTCGCGCGGCGTGCGCGCGAGGAGCTGGTCGAGTTGCGGCAATGCGTCGGCGGAACGGTCCAGTCGGTGCAGCGCCCTCGCGTATTCCAGCCGCGCCGCGTCGAAGCCCGGCGCGAGTTCCAGGCATCGTTCGAGCAGCGCGCATGCATCCGCCGGCCTGCCGATGCGCCCGGCGAGATCCGACAGCATGAAGAAGGCCGCGGCATCGCCGGGATGCTGTTGCAGGTGCGCGCGCAACAGCGCCTCGGCGCGCGGGAA
>DATJDY010000092.1:0-19255 GCA_035497155.1 Luteimonas sp. | reverse complement strand
ACGGTCGAGCGCGGCCTGCGAATACCAGGTGCCCTCGAACTGGCGCATTTCACGGCGCAGCACCTCGTCGGCGGTGCGCGTGTTGCCCTTGAAGACGATGTGGCGGACGGTGACGCGAGGACCCGGCACGACGCGCAGCGTCATGCCCACCGTGCGCTTTTCGCGGTCCACGTCAGGCACGACGTCGACCTTGGCGAAGGCATAGCCGATGTTCGAGAGCGTGAGGCTGACCGCGTCCGAGGTCACGTCGATCAGGCGACGCGAGAACACCTGGCCCGCGCGGACCAGGACGCGTTTCTCGATTTCCTCCTTCGGCAGGATCGTGTCGCCGGTGACCTCGACCTTCGAGATCCGGTACTGGTCGCCCTCGGTGATGCCGGCGACGACGAACATGTCGCGGCGGTCGGGGCTTATCTCGACCTGGGTGCTGTCGAGGCTGAAGTCGACGTAGCCGCGATCGAGATAGAACGAGTTGAGCTTCTCCAGGTCGCCCGAAAGCTTCTCGCGCGAGTACTGGTCGTCCTTGCGGTACCAGCTCAGCCAGTTGTGGACCTTGGATTCCCAGCCGGCGGTGATCGCTTCCTGCGGGAACGCCTCGTTGCCCACCAGGTTGATATGGCGGATGTTCGCCGCCTTGCCTTCGGAGATGTCGATGGTGATGTCGACGCGGTTGCGGTCCAGGCGCGAGACCGTCGGCGTGATCGCGACGTTGTACTTGCCGCGGTTGTTGTACTGGCGGCCCAGTTCCTGCACCACGCGGTCCAGGCTCAGGCGGTCGAAGGTATCGCCCTCGGAGAGGCCGATTTCCTTGAGGCCCTTCATCAGGTCCTCGGACTTGATGTCCTTGTTGCCGACCAGGGTGAGCTTGTTGATCGCCGGGC
This sequence comes from Luteimonas sp., assembly GCA_035497155.1. Classification (GTDB taxonomy): domain Bacteria; phylum Pseudomonadota; class Gammaproteobacteria; order Xanthomonadales; family Xanthomonadaceae; genus Cognatiluteimonas. The sequence continues at coordinate 18,374 of DATJDY010000092.1, read as the reverse complement.
GCTCGGTCACGCTGACCACCAGGATGTCGCCCTGGCGGTCGGCGCGGACGTCCTCGAAGAAGCCGATCTTGTACAGCGCGCGGATCGCGTCGGCGACGCGGCTGGCGTCGACGCGGTCGCCGCGCTCGATCGGCAGGTAGGTGAATGCGGTGCCGGCCGGCACGCGCTGCAGGCCGTCGACCCGGATGTCGGACACCGTGAACGGCTGCATCGAAGGGGCGATCGCGGGCGTCGCGGGCGCCGGCGCGGGCGCACCGGGCATGGCGGGCGCGTCCTGCGTCGTGGCGGCTGGCGCGGCGAACGGGTTGCCGGCCTGGGCCAGGGCGGGGAACGCCGGCGCCGAGGCCGCCATCGCGAGGGCGAGGACGAGCAGGCGGCGTGGGGGGAGTCGCGTCATCGTCACTTCCGGTTGGGGGGCGTCAGCGGAGCAGTTGCAGGATGTCGTTGTAGAACGCCAGGCCCATCAGGCCGGCGAGCAGCGCGAGCCCGATGTACTGGCCCGCGATCATCGCCCGCTCGCCCAGCGGGCTGCCTTTGGCGAGTTCGATAAGGTAATACAGCAGGTGTCCGCCGTCCAAGACGGGGATGGGCAGCAGGTTGATGATCGCAAGACTGAGCGACAACAGGGCCAGAAAGTTCAGGAACCAGGCCGGGCCGAGCTGGGCCGAGGCGTTGGCGTAGCGGGCGATGGTGATCGGCCCGGAAATGTTGTCCACCGAGGCGCGGCCGCTGAGCAGGCGGCCGATCATGCCCACCGAATCCCTGCCCAGCTTCCAGGTTTCGCGCAGTGCGGCCGGAACGGCGGCCAGCGGCGGCTCGCGCAGCGTCGCGTCGTAGGGCGGCAGCGGGGCCGAGGCCGGAAGGATTCCCAGGGCCCAGTAGCTGCCCGCTTTCGGGTCGCGCGGATCCTTGAGGCGGCGCGGGGTGATTTCGAGCGCCAGCCGCTGCCCCTCGCGGTCGACCTCGACCATGGCGGTGCGGCCGCCGATGGCCTGGACCAGCGGGCTGACCTGGTCGTGGGTCTGCACCGGCGTGCCGTCGATGGCGGTGATCCGGTCGCCTTCGGCAAGCACGCCCCAGGCGGCGGACCCCGGCTCGACGCTGCCGACGACCGCGGGCAGCAGCTGGAAGCGCGGGACCAGGCCGATGGCCCGCATCGCCTCGCCCTGGTCGCCGCCGGCTGGCAGGCGCGACAGCGGCAGGCGCCGGTCGGCGAGCGCACCGTCGGCGGTGCGCACGTGCACCGCGATGTCGCGGCGGTCCATCGCGGCATTGGCCACCGCCATCGCGGCCTCGGTCCAGGTCGGCGTCTCGCGGCCGTCCACCGACAGCAGCGTGTCCCCGCGCGCCAGCCCGGCCTGCGCCGACAGGCCCTGCGCCTGTCCGACCACCGGCTGGAAATCGGGGCGGCCGATCACGAACATGCCCCACAGCAGCGCGACGCACAGCAGCAGGTTGGCGATCGGCCCCGCGGCGACGATCGCGATGCGCTTGCCCACGGATTTGTTGTTGAACGCCTCGGCCGCCTGTTCCGGCGGCACGTCGCCTTCGCGCTCGTCGAGCATGCGCACGTAGCCGCCGAGCGGGATCGCGGCGATCGCGTATTCGGTGCCGTCGCGGCCGCGGCGCATCCACAGCGGCTTGCCGAAGCCCACGGAGAAGCGCAGCACGCGCACGCCGCAGCGGCGCGCGACCCAGTAGTGGCCGAATTCGTGGAAAGTCACCAGCACGCCGAGGCTGACGATCATCCACCACACGGAACCGAGGAAGCTGCTCATGGCGCTCATGCGGAATAGGCACTCGTGGCGATGCGCGCGCCGGCCAGCGCGCGGGTGGCGGCGTCGGCGGCGAGCAAGGCGTCCAGCGACGCGGCGGGCGCCGCAGGCAGCGTGGCGAGGCAATCCTCGACCAGTGCGGGAATGGACAGGAAGCCGATGCGGCCCTGCAGGAAGGATGACACCGCGACTTCGTTCGCGGCGTTGAGCACCGCCGGCGCGGTACCGCCCGCCTGCAGCGCGGCGTAGGCCAGGCGCAGGCACGGGAACGCGTCGAGGTCGGGCGCTTCGAAATCGAGGCGGCCGTGCGCGAGCAGGTCGAGTCCCGCGACGCCCGAGGCGATGCGCTCCGGCCAGCCCAGGCCGACGGCGAGCGCGGTGCGCATGTCGGGCAGGCCCAGTTGCGCGAGCGTCGAACCGTCGGTGAATTCCACCAGCGAATGCACGAGGCTCTGCGGATGCACGAGCACGTCGATGCGATCGCCCGGCAGGCCGAACAGGTGGTGCGCCTCGATGACTTCCAGGCCCTTGTTCATGAGCGTGGCCGAGTCCACCGAGATCTTCGGCCCCATCGACCATTTCGGATGCGCCACCGCCTGCGCCGGCGTCACGCCGCGCAGCTGCCCACGGTTCCATCCGCGGAACGGCCCCCCGGACGCGGTCAACACGATGCGCGCCACGTCCGCGTTCCCTGTTCCCTGTTCCCTGTTCCCCGCTCCAAGGCACTGGAAGATCGCGTTGTGTTCGCTGTCGACCGGCACCACCAGCGCGCCGGCCGCGCGCGCCGCGTCGACCAGCAGTTCGCCGGCGAGCACCAGCGATTCCTTGTTCGCGAGCAGCAGGCGCTTGCCGGCGCGCGCGGCGGCGAGCGTCGACGGCAGGCCGGCGGCGCCCACGATGGCGGCGACCACGGTGTCGCAATCGTCGCCCGACACCAGCGCGTCGAGCGCGGCGTGGCCGGCGTGCGCCTGCGTGTCGAGGCCGGCGTCGCGCAGGCCGTCGCGCAAGGCGGGATAGAGCGCTTCGTCGCCGATCACCGCGTGCAGCGGCTTGTGGGTGCGGCACAGCGCGAGCAGCGCGTCGACGCGGCTGCCCGCGGCGAGCACCGTCGCGCGCAGCCGTCGTGGATGGCGCGCGACCACGTCGAGCGTGGACGTGCCGATCGAGCCGGTCGCGCCGAGGACGGCGACCTTGCGGATGCCTGCGTCGACGTCCACCTCAGAAGCCCATCAGCGCCTTGCCGAGCGCGAACACCGGCAGCGCGGCGACGACGCCGTCGATGCGGTCGAGGATGCCGCCGTGGCCCGGGATCAGGTCGCCGGAATCCTTGGCGCCGACGTGGCGCTTGAGCAGGCTCTCGAACAGGTCGCCGACCACCGAGAACAGCACGGCCACGACCGCCACCAGCGCCACCGCGGGCAACTCCCGCAGCGACGCGCCCGCGAAGGGCGCGAACGCGAGCGCGACCAGCAGGCCGCAGGCGACGCCGCCGATGACGCCTTCGATGGTCTTGTTCGGGCTGATGCGCGGCGCGAGCTTGCGCTTGCCGAAATGGCGGCCGGCGAAATACGCGCCGGAATCGGCGGCCCACACGATCATCAGCGCCACGAACAGCCAGCGGTGGCCGTTCGGGTCGCTGCCGTGCAGCACCGCCAGCGCGCACCAGGCCGGCACGATCGCCAGCGTGCCCGCCGCGAGCTTGAACACGCGCGCATGCGTCTCGTGGTTGGAGGCGAAATCGAAATGCCGCAGCCACAGCATCGCCAGCAGCCACCACGCCACGCCGACCACGATCATGATCTGCAGCAGCACGTAACTCAGCCCGCCGCTGGTGCGCGAACCCCAGACGATCGCGACCATCAGCGCCATGTTCACCACGAGCAGCACGGTGCGGGCGAGGGTGTCGTCGATGTCGGCGAGCTTGAACCACTCCCACAGCCCGGCGAGGAACACGATCGCGGCCAGCGCGACCAGCCACGGGGTGGGCAGGAGCAGGATCGCCGCGATCGCGATCGGGGTCATGGCGAGCGCCGCGATCACGCGGGTGCGGGTCATGCGGGGGTCATCCCGTTGTGCGCGCCCGCGACCTGGGCGCCGGTGAGGCCGAAGCGGCGTTCGCGGCTGGCGAAATCGTCCAGGGCGCGCTGCAGTGTGGCGGCATCCAGCGCCGGCCACAACGTCTCGGTGAACCAGAGCTCGGTGTAGGCCAGCTGCCAGAGCAGGAAGTTGCTGACCCGATGGTCGCCGCCGGTACGGATGAACAGGTCGGGCGGCGGCAGGCCGGCGAGGGCGGTGCGGCTGTCGAACAGGGCCTCGTCGATGTCCCCGGGCTGCAGCCGGCCCGCGGCCACGTCTTCGGCCAGGCTGCGCGCTGCGGCGGCGATGTCCTGGCGCCCGCCGTAGCTCGCGGCGATGTTGAGCGCGAGCCGGTCGTTGCCGGCGGTGCGCGCTTCGGCCTCGTCCATGCGCGCCTGGATCGCATCGGCGAAGCGGCCGCGCTCGCCGATGAAACGGATGCGCACGCCGCGGCGCTGCAACTCATCGACCTCGCGGTCCAGCGCGTTCATGAAGAGCTTCATCAGCGCGCCGACCTCGTCTGCCGGCCGCCCCCAGTTCTCGCTCGAGAACGCGAACAGGGTGAGGGCGGCGATGCGCTTGTCGAGGCAGAAGTCGATGCAGAGGTTGACCGCGCGCGCGCCGGCGCGATGGCCGATGGCGCGGGGGCGGTGGCGCTGCTGCGCCCAGCGCCCGTTGCCGTCCATGATGACGGCGAGGTGGCGCGGAACCTTCGCGGGCGCGTCGACGGGCGGCATCAGACCGCCATCAACTCCTGTTCCTTGCCCTTGACCACGTCGTCCACGTCCTTGATGGCCTTGTCGGTCATCTTCTGGATGTCGGCCTCGCTGCGCGAAACCTCGTCCTCGGTCGCCTGCTTGTCCTTCAGCAATTCCTTGACCTGCTGGTTGGCGTCGCGGCGGATGTTGCGGATGGCGACCTTGGTGTCCTCGCCTTCGCCGTGCACGACCTTCGACAGTTCCTTGCGGCGCTCCTCGGTGAGCGCGGGCAGGTTGAGGCGGATCACGGTGCCGGCGGTGTTCGGGGTCAGGCCGAGGTCGGAACCCAGGATCGCCTTCTCGACCGCGCCCACGATCTGCTTCTCCCACGGGGTGATGACCAGCGAGCGCGCATCGGCGACGGCCACGCTGGCGACCTGCGAGAGCGGCACTTCGGAGCCGTAGTAGTTGACCTTGATGTGCTCGACCAGCGCGGTCGAGGCGCGGCCCGTCCGGACCTTGACCAGCGTGTGGCGCAGGGCGTCGATGCTCTTGGCCATGCGGCCCTGGGCGTCCTTGTGGATGTCGTTGATCATTGGGGGCTCCGGGCCTGCAACTTAGCCTCGGGAGTATAGCGAAGGGCCGCGGCTGCGGCCCGCGGCCCCGCGCGGCGGGCCCTGCGGCGCGCGCCCCTCAGTGCGCGTGCGGCGCCCGGTCGTGCCGGTCGTGGCCGCAGGCGGAGCCGAATTCCACCTGCAGGGTCGGGTGGTTGATGCCGAATTCGTGGTCGAGTGCGTGGTGGACCCGGTCGAGGAAGGCGTCGTGGTCCTCGCCCGTTGCCCGCACGAGGTGCGCGGTCATGGCGATCTCGCCCGCACCCAGCGACCAGATGTGGAGGTGATGGACCGCGCGGACGCCGTCCTGGGCGAGCAGCCAGTCGCGGACGCGCGCCTGGTCCAGGCGCGAAGGCACCGCATCCATCGCCGCGTTGAAGGCGTCGCGCAGCAGCCCGAACGCGCCGATCGCGACCACCACGCCGACCAGCAGGCCGGTGGCCGGATCCAGCCAGCGCCATCCGAAGCGGAGCATGCCGACGCCCGCCAGCACCGCCGCCAGCGAGACGCCCGCGTCGGCGAGCAGGTGCAGGAAGGCGCCGCGCCGGTTGAGGTCGTGCGCGTGGCTGTGGCCGTGGCCGTCGCGCAGCAACCACGCGCCGCCGAGGTTCACCGCGATGCCGATCGCGGCGACGACGATGACGGGCATCGCCGGCACCTGCGGCGGCGCGCCGAAGCGGCGCAACGCCTCCCACGACAGCGCGCCGGCGAAGCCCACCAGCAGCACCGCGTTCGCGAGCGGCGACAGCAGCGTCGCGCGGCGCCAGCCGTAGGTGTGGCGATCGGTGGGCGCGCGCCGCGCGATGACCGCGGCGCCCCAGGCCAGGCCGAGGCCGAGCACGTCGCCGAGGTTGTGCAGCGCGTCCGACAACAGCGCCAGCGAATCGGTCGAGAAGCCGTAACCGGCCTCGACCAGCGTGTAGGCGAGGTTGGCGAGCGTGACGATGGCGAACGCGCGCGTTGCGCTGCCGGCGCCGGTCCCGTGGGCGTGGTGGGGGTCGTGGTGGCCTTGCATGGCGGGATTCTCGCGCCGCGCCGGCGCGGACACTATTGCGCGGAGCGCCCGCTCACGAGGGTACCGATGTCCTCGCCGCGCAGGATGCGCAACAGGGTGCCCGGCTGCGACATGTCGAACACGCGCAGCGGCAGGTCGCTGTCGCGGGCCAGCGCGAACGCGGCGGTGTCCATCACCTGCAGGTCGCGCGCCAGCACCTCGTCGTAGGTCAGCTTCGAATAGCGCTTCGCGTCCGGGTGCTTCTTCGGATCCTTGTCGTACACGCCGTCGACCTTGGTCGCCTTCAGCAGCAGGTCGGCGCCGATCTCGATCGCGCGCAGCGCGGCGCCCGAATCGGTGGTGAAGAACGGGTTGCCGGTGCCCGCGGCGAAGATCACCAGCCGGCCCTTCTCGAGGTGGCGGATCGCGCGGCGGCGGATGTAGTCCTCGCACACGTCGTTGATCTTGAGCGCGCTCATCACCCGCGCCTTCGCGCCGAGCTTCTCCAGCGCGTCCTGCATCGCCAGCGCGTTGATCACGGTGGCGAGCATGCCCATCTGGTCGCCGGTCACCCGGTCCATGCCGCCGGCGGCCAGGCCGGCGCCGCGGAAGATGTTGCCGCCGCCGATCACCAGCGCAACCTCGGCGCCGGCGTCGCGCGCTTCCATGACCTCGCGGGCGAGGCGCCCGATCAGCTTCGGGTCGATGCCGTAGTCCTCGTCGCCCATCAGCGCCTCGCCGGACAGCTTGAGCAGGACGCGGCGATAGGCGAGTTGCGACATGGGGCGGCTCCGGCGGGGGGATCGCCGGGATTGTAGCGGAGCCGGCGTACGGGGCTGCGGGTGCCGGGCTCAGGCAGGTTCCGGGGCCGTGACGCGATGCCGGATGACGGCCTGGGCGATTTCGGCGGCGACTTCGGGGCTGACTTCGGCCTCGGCGTAGCAGCGGGCCGCGGCGTCGGGGCACAGCACCTGCATGTAGTCCGCGTCGAAGTTGAGCCGCTCGACGAGGAAGTCCACGAACGCCCGCACCTTCGGCGACTGCACGCGGCCGCGCGGGAACACCGCGTTGAGTTCGTACTCCGGGCCGGTCCAGCCGGCGAGTACGCGACGCAGGAATCCGCGCTCGGCGTACGGCTTCACCATCACGTCGCTGCACAGCATCAGGCCCTCGCCGGCGAGCAGGGCGCCGCGCAGGCCCGCCGGGTCGTTGGCGATGAACACCGGATCGATGCGGAACTCGCTCGTGCGGGTGCCGTCGCCAAGCGACCAGTAGAAGCTGCCGTTGCGGCGCTGCTTCTGCATCGCGAGCGTGCGGTGGTGCTGCAGGTCGTCGGGGTGCAACGGCTCGCCGTGGCGCTCGATGTAGCCGGGGCTGGCGTAGATGTTCGTGCGCAGCACCGCGAGGCGGCGCGCGACGAGGTTGGAATCGGGCAGCGCGCCGAAGCGCAGGGCCAGGTCGAGTTCCTTGTCGATCAGGTCCAGGGATTCGTTGGTCAGCACCATGTCCACGCGCACCTCGGGGTGGCGTGCGTGGAATTCGCCGAGCAGCGGCGCGATGCGCTCGATGCCCATCGAGTAGGGCGCCGTGATGCGCAACCAGCCGCGCGGCCCGCCCTGCAGCTGGCCGACCGCGCTTTCGGCTTCGTCGAGTTCGCGCGCGATGCGCTGGCAGTGCTCGAAGTAGATGTTGCCCGCCTCGGTGAGGCCGAGCTTCCGCGTTGTCCGATGCAGCAGCTGCGCGCCCAGGCGCGTCTCGAGTTCCTGCACCTTGCGGCTGACCGTGGTCTTCGGCAGGCGCAGCGCGCGCGCCGCCGAAATGAAGCTGCCGTGCTCCGCCACCTTCACGAAGACGAGGGTGTCGTTGAGATCGCGGGCCATGGGAGGTCTCCAGGAAAGGGGTGGCCGGGGATGGGGCGGCCGGTATTGGCCCGTCTTCGGGATAATTATTCCCTTCTTTGGCGGCTAATCAAGTGCCGGTCCGGCGCCTAGTCTCTGCGGCCTGTCCCCGAGGCCGTGCCCCATGTCCCGCACCCACCGTATCCGCAGACTCCTGGTACCGCTGCTGCCGATCCTGCTGCTGCTCCTGGCGTGGCTGGGCGTCCTCGCGCTGGAACAGGCGTCCCGCCTGGGTTCATCGGAGTTCTGGCTCATGGCCTGGATGCTCGGCTTCGTCGTCGTGCTTCCCGTCGCCATGGTCCTGCTGGCCGTGGCCGGCGCCGCGCAGCGCCACCGCCATCCGGCCCCAATCATCCCGAACGCGGGAGTAAAAATCCCGGGAGTGGGACAATGAGCGAGACCGTCCTGGTCCTGGGCGCCACCGGGGTGGTCGGCCGCGGCGTCGTCGAGGCCGCCGTCGAGGCCGGGCGCCGGGTCATCGCCGTGGCCCGGGGGCGCGACGCGCTCGAGGCGCTGCGCCGGGACCACGCCGGTGCCGGGATCGATCTGGTGCCGGGTTCCGTCGCGAACGAAGCGGATGCCGCGGCGCTGGCCCGCCGGCTGCGCGACCTTGACCGGCCGATCACGGGCGTCGCGGCCGCGGTGGCGGGCGTGCCGCGGCGCGGCCGCATCCTGGACAACGACGGCGGGCCGGACGCGATGCGCGCGGCCCTCGACGAGGACCTGCTTCCGCACGTCGCCGCCGCACGCCACCTGTTGCCGCTGATGGCCGAACGCGGCCGCGGCGGCACCTGGCTGCTCATCGGCGGGCCCGCCGGCGCATTGCCGTGGGCTGGCTACGGGCACCGTTCCGTCGCCGCGGCGGCGGTGCGCATGCTGGCCTGCGCGCTGCACGACGAGGCGCGCTGCCTGGGCGTGCGCGCGCAGCTGCTCGCCGTCGAATCCCCCGTCTGCCGGCCCGGCGCCAAGGCCTGCCCGCAATGGCCGACCGCGCTCGAGATCGGCCGCCGCGCGATGGCCCTGCTCGAACGCAGCGATCCCGGCGTAGCTGCGCGACCGATCGTTCCCTACGCCGCGCGCACGCCATCGCTTCCCCTTCTTTCCACGAACCCGGACGAGGTCTTCCCCCATGCACCGTAAGCACACGAACGCGCCCGCACGCGGCGCCGCCCGCGCCACGCGCGGTCTCCCGCCGCTGTCGACGCTGGCTGCAAGCCTGCTGCTGACCGCGATCATCACTGCATGCAGCAGCCAGGCCGCGCCGGGCGCGGGCGCACCGCCCGCACCGGAAGTCAGCGTCGCCTCCGTGCTCACGCGGCCCGTGCACCAGTGGGACGAGTTCACCGGCCGCGTGGCAGCCGTCGAATCGGTCGAACTGCGCCCGCGCGTCAGCGGCTACGTCGAGCGCGTCGCGTTCAAGGAAGGCCAGGAAGTGCGCAAGGGCGACCTGCTGTTCGTGATCGACCAGCGGCCGTACCGCGCCGCGCTCGATCGCGCGCTGGCCGCGCTGGAAGGCGCGCGCAGCGAGGCACGGCTTGCGCAGGCGCAGGACGCGCGCGCGCAGCAGCTGATCGAGGCGCAGGCGATTTCGCGCGAGGAATTCGAGACCCGCAAGGCCGCGAGCGCACAGGGCAACGCCGGCGTGCGCGCGGCCGAGGCCGCGGTCGCGAGCGCGCGGCTGGACCTGCAGTTCACCGAAGTGCGCTCGCCGATCGACGGCCGCGCCGGCCGCGCGCTGGTCACCGAGGGCAACCTCGCGCAGGCGGACGCCACCCTGCTGGCGACGGTGGTCTCGCAGGATCCGGTCTTCGTCTATTTCGAAAGCGACGAGCAGACCTTCCTGCGCTACGCCGATCTCGCGCGCAAGGGCGAGCGATCCGGCACGCGCAATCCGGTGCGCGTCGGCCTCGCCGGCGAAGCGGGCTACCCGCACGAAGGCACGGTGGACTTCGTCGACAACCAGGTGGACGCGGGAACGGGCACGATCCGCGTGCGCGCGGTGCTGCGCAATCCGGGCCGCGTGTTCACGCCGGGGCTGTTCGCGCGCGTGCAGGTGCAGGGCGAGGGTCGCCGCGGCGCGATGCTGGTGGACGACAAGGCGGTGCTCACCGACCAGGACCGCAAGTACGTCTACGTGCTGGGCCCGAACAACGCCGCCATGCGCAAGGACGTCGAGCTCGGGCCGGTGGTCGACGGCCTGCGCATCGTCGAATCGGGGCTCGCCGCCGGCGACAAGGTGATCGTCAACGGCGTGCAGAAGGTGTTCTTCCCCGGCATGCCGGTGGCACCGAAGCTCGTGGCGATGGCGCCGTCCCCCACGCAGGCCGCGCCGCGCGTCGCCGCAGCCGCAGCCCGGACCGTCGCTGCCGCAGCGCCGGCCGGCACGCACTGATCAAGGAATCCAAATGGATTTTTCCAGGTTCTTCATCGACCGCCCGATCTTCGCGGCGGTCCTCTCCATCGTCATCTTCGCCGCGGGCCTGATCGCGATCCCGCTGCTGCCGATCAGCGAGTACCCGGAAGTGGTGCCGCCGTCCGTGGTGGTGCGTACCGTGTATCCGGGCGCCAACCCCAAGGTGATCTCCGAAACGGTGGCGACGCCGCTGGAGGAAGCGATCAACGGCGTCGAGGACATGATGTACCTCAAGTCGGTGGCCGGCTCCGACGGCGTGCTGCAGATGACGGTGACGTTCAAGCCGGGCACGGACGCGGACGACGCGGCGGTGCGCGTGCAGAACCGCGTCGCGCAGGCGCTGGCGCGGCTGCCGGAGGACGTGCGCCGCCAGGGCGTGACCACCCAGAAGCAGTCGCCGGTGTTCCTGATGGTGGTGCACCTCGTCTCGCCCGACGGCAAGTACGACACGCTCTACCTGCGCAACTACATGCGCCTCCACGTCAAGGACGAGCTGTCGCGGCTGCCCGGCGTTGGCGACGCGCAGCAGTTCGGCGGCGGCGACTACGCGATGCGCATCTGGCTCGATCCGGACAAGGTCGCCGCGCGCGGCATGACCGCCGGCGACGTGGTGCGCGCCGTCCGCGAGCAGAACATCCAGGTGTCGGCCGGCCAGCTCGGCGCGGAGCCGATGCGCAACGGCAGCGACTTCCTGACCCCGATCAACGCGCAGGGCCGGCTGCGCACCGCCGCGGAGTTCCGCGACGTGGTGCTGAAGGCGGGCGCCGACGGCCAGGTCGTGCGCCTGGGCGATGTCGCCCGGGTCGAACTCGCCGCGGGCGACTACACGCTGCGCTCGCGCCTGGACGGCATGGAGGCGGCCGCGATCGGCATCTTCCAGGCGCCCGGCGCCAACGCACTCGCGATCCGCGACGGCGTGGTCGCGAAGATGGAGGAGCTGAAGAAGGGATTCCCGCCGGGCGTGGAGTACCGCACGGTCTACGACACCACCATCTTCGTTCGCGACTCGATCAAGTCGGTGGTCAGCACGCTGCTGGAGGCCATCGCGCTGGTGGTGCTGGTGGTGATCCTGTTCCTGCAGACCTGGCGCGCCTCGATCATCCCGCTGATCGCCGTGCCGGTCTCGGTCGTGGGCACGTTCGCGGCGCTGTACCTGCTCGGCTTCTCGATCAACACGCTGACGCTGTTCGGCCTGGTGCTGGCGATCGGCATCGTGGTGGACGACGCGATCGTGGTCGTCGAGAACGTGGAGCGCAACATCGAGGAAGGCCTGTCGCCGCTGGCGGCGGCGCACCAGGCGATGAAGGAGGTGTCGGGGCCGATCATCGCGATTGCGCTGGTGCTGTGCGCGGTGTTCGTGCCGATGGCGTTCCTGACCGGCGTCACCGGCGCGTTCTACAAGCAGTTCGCGGTCACCATCGCGATCTCGACGGTGATCTCCGCGGTCAACTCGCTGACCCTGTCGCCGGCGCTGGCGGCCAAGCTGCTGCAGCCGCGCGGCGCGCCGAAGGACGCGCTGTCGCGGGCGATCGAACGGCTGTTCGGGTGGGTCTTCCATCCGTTCAACCGCTTCTTCAAGCGCAATTCCGACCGCTACCAGGGCGTCGTGGGCCGCTCGCTCGGCCATCGCGGCCGCGTGTTCGCGGCGTACGCGGTGCTGCTGCTCGCCACCGGCTTCGTGTTCCACTGGGTGCCACGCGGCTTCATCCCGATCCAGGACAAGCTGTACCTGATCGCCGGCGTGAAGCTGCCCGAGGGCGCGTCGATCGAGCGCACCGACGCCGCGCTCAAGCAGGTGGCGAAGGCGGCGATGAGCGTGGAGGGCGTGGCCCACGAGGTGGCCTTCCCGGGCCTCAACCCGCTGCAGTTCACCAACACCCCGAACAGCGGCGTCGTGTTCTTCCCCCTCAAGCCCTTCGGCGAGCGCCACCTCACCGCGAAGCAGATCAACGACCAGGTCTCGGCGAAGATCGCCGGCATCCAGGACGGCTTCGCGTTCTCGCTGATGCCGCCGCCGATCCTCGGCCTGGGCAATGGCTCGGGCTACTCGCTGTTCGTGGAGGATCGCGGCAACCTCGGCTACGGCGCGCTGCAGTCGGCGGTGCAGGCCTTCCAGGGCGCGGCGTCCCAGACGCCGGGCATGGGCTTCCCGATCTCGAGCTACCAGGCCAACGTGCCGCAGCTCGACGCCGAGGTCGACCGGGTCAAGGCCAAGGCGCAGGGCGTCCCGCTGACCGAGCTGTTCGACACGCTGCAGACCTACCTGGGCTCGGCCTACGTCAACGACTTCAACATGTTCGGCCGGACCTGGCAGGTGATCGCGCAGGCCGACGGGCAGTTCCGCGACCAGGTCGAGGACATCGGCAACCTGCGCACGCGCAACGTCGATGGCGAGATGGTGCCGATCGGCTCCATGGTCTCGGTCAGGCAGTCCTACGGGCCCGATCCCGTGCTGCGCTTCAACGGCCATCCCGCCGCCGACCTGCTCGGCGAGGCCGATCCGAAGGTCATGTCCTCCGGCGAGGCGATGGCGAAGGTGACGGAGATCGCCTCGCAGGTGCTGCCCAACGGCATGGGCTTCGAGTGGAGCGACCTGAGCTACCAGGAAGCCACGCAGGGCAGGGCGGCGCTGGTCGTGTTCCCGCTGGCGATCCTGCTTGCGTTCCTGGTGCTGGCGGCGTTGTACGAGAGCTGGACGCTGCCGCTGGCGGTGATCCTGATCGTGTTGATGTGCATGCTGTCGGCGCTGCTGGGCGTCAAGTTCACCGGCGGCGACAACAACACCTTCGTGCAGGTCGGCCTGGTCGTGCTGATGGGGCTGGCGTGCAAGAACGCGATCCTGATCGTGGAGTTCGCGCGCGAGCTCGAGCTGCAGGGCAAGGGCATCCTCGAGGCCGCGCTGGAAGCCTGCCGCCTGCGCCTGCGCCCGATCGTGATGACCTCGATCGCGTTCATCGCCGGCACGATCCCCCTGGTTTTCTCGCACGGCGCCGGCGCGGAAGTGCGCTCGGTGACCGGCGTGACCGTCTTCGCGGGCATGCTCGGCGTGACCCTGTTCGGCCTGTTCCTCACACCGGTGTTCTACGTCGCGCTGCGCAAGCTCGTGACGCGGAACGCCGCGCCCGCCGCCGGCGCCGCGCCGATCGCGGTGGCCGAAGCATGATCCACGAGAGACATTCCATGACACGACACCTGCAAGGCCACGCGATGAAGGCGCTGGCGCCCGCCATCGCCGCCGTCCTGCTCGCGGGGTGCGCCGTCGGCCCCGCCTACGTGCGGCCCCCGCTGCCTGCGCCGGAGCGCTTCGCGCAGGCCGTCGATGCTCCCGATGCCGCAACGGCGGCGCCGGAGGCAGCGCCCGACGCGGAATTCTGGCGCGCGTTCGGCGATCCGCTGCTGGATCGCCTGGTCGACGACGCGCTGCTCGCCAACCACGACCTGCGCATCGCCCTCGCGCGCTACGACAGCGCGAACGCCGCGCTGCGCGGCGCGCGCTTCGACGCGCTTCCGGCGATCACCGCGCACGCCGAAGCCGGCGATTCGCGGCTGAGTGCCGGCCAGGCACCCGGCGTCGCGCGCAACGATCGCGACAGCGAGGGCTACGCGGCCCGCGCCGACGCGAGCTGGGAGCTCGACGTCTTCGGACGCGTGCGCCGCGGCATCGAGGCTCGCCGCGCCGACGCCGCGGCGGGCGCCGCGGACCTGGCCGCGTTGCAGGTGGCGATCGTCGGCGAAGTCGCGCGCGGCTACTTCGACCTGCGCGGCCTGCAGGAGCGCTTGCGCATCGCCCGCGACAACGCCGCCAACCAGCGCGAGACGCTGCGCCTGGTGCAGGCGCGCTACGACGCCGGGCGGGATGCCGGCTTCGACACTTCGCGCGCGCGCGCCCAGCTCGAGGCGACGCTCGCGCGGGTGCCGCTGCTCGCGGCGGAGGTGGACGTCGCGATGCACCGGCTTGCGGTGCTGACCGGACGTCCGCCGGAAGCCCTGCTCGCCGAACTGGAGGCGCCCACGCCGCTGCCCGCGATGCCGCCCGCGCTCGATCCGGGCACGCCGGGCGAGCTGTTGCGGCGCCGCCCCGATGTCGCCGCCGCCGAACAGCGCCTGCATGCCGCCACGGCGCGCATCGGCGTCGCCACAGCCGACCTGTTCCCGCGCTTCACGCTCGGCGGGCTGATCGGCAGCCAGGCGGTGGGCGCCGGCGCGCTGTTCGAGCGCGACAGCGAGACGCGGCTGGCGGTGCTTGGCATCGACTGGTCGTTCCTCGACGTGGGTCATGTGCGCGCGCGCATCGCCGCGGCGAACGCCGATGCCGACGCCGAGCTCGCGCGCTACCAGCAATCCGTGCTGCTGGCGCTGGAGGACACCGAGAACGCGCTCGTCCGCTACGGCCGCGCGCGCGAAGCCGACGCGCACCTGGCGCAGGCGGCCGCGGACAGCACGCGTGCCGCCGAGCTCGCGCGCATCCGCTACGACGCGGGCGCAACGGCGCTGTTCGAGGTGCTCGACGCGGAGCGCACGCGGCTGCAGGCGCAGGACGCGTCCGCCGACGCGCGCACGCGCAGCGCCGAGGGCCTGGTCGCGCTCTACAAGGCGATGGCCGGCGGCTGGCCAGGGAAACTGCCGGTCGAAGGCGACATCGCGACCCGCGTCACTTACGCAACCCCCACCAAGGAGCAATGACATGGGCATGTTGAATGGAAAGACTGCCGTGATCACCGGCGGTGCCACCGGCATCGGCCGCGCGGCAGCGAAGCGCTTCATCGATGAAGGCGCGTTCGTCTACATCTTCGGCCGGCGACAGGCGGCTTTCCCCGCGTCGCAGGACAGCAGTTTCATGACCGCCAGCGAGCTCGCCGTCGACGGCGGCCTGGCGCAAATCTGATGCATCACCCAGGAGCATGCGCATGAAGTACGCAATCATCGGTTTCGGCCAGATCGGCCGGGCGCTCGCCAGTGCGTTCGCGCGCAAGGGCATCGAAGTCGCTGTCGCCACCACGCGCGACCCGCGAAGTTTCGCTGCCGATGCGGCGGCGATCGGTCCCGGCGTCGTCCCCGTCACCCTTGCCGGCGCCGTCGAGGCCGACGTCATCTTCCTTGCGGTGCGCTTCGAATCCCACCCGGACGTCGCGAAGGCGCTGTCCGACTGGGCGGGGAAGATCATCGTCGACGTCACCAACACCTACGGCATCGACCCCGCGGAACTGGGCGGACCGTCCTCGTCGCGGGTCGTCGCGCAGGCGTTCGCCGGCGCCAGGCTGGTGCGCGGCTTCAACCACCTGGTCGCAGGCGTGCTCGAGCAGGATCCCGTCGTGCACGGCGGCAGGCGTGTCGTGTTCCTGTCGAGCGACGACGACGGCGCCGCAGTGGAGATCGCGACGCTCGCGGAACAACTCGGCTTCGCGCCGATCCAGCTCGGCGGGCTCCTCGAAGGCGGATTGCTCGTGCAGACGCAGGGCAAGCGCTGGGGCCAGCTGATCTTCAAGGACCTGGTCAGTTTCGCCTGAGCAAACGAAAAAGCCCCGGTTTCCCGGGGCTTTCGTGGAGCCGACCATGGTCGGCCCTGCGGGGCGAGGCGCGCTTACGCCAGGCCGGCCTGCTTCATCACTTCGGCCGCGAAATCGTCGACCTGCTTCTCGATGCCCTCGCCGACGGCCAGGCGCACGAACGAGACCACCTCGGCGCCGGCGGCCTTCAGCGCGGCCTCGACGGTCTGGTTGGTGTCGAGCACGTAGGGCTGGCCGTACAGGCTGACCTCGTTGACGATCTTGGCGATCTTGCCGCCGATGATCTTCTCGAGGATCTCGGCCGGCTTCTGGCGGTCCTTGTCGGACATCTTCGCCAGCTCGATCTCCTTCTCCTTCGCCACGAACTCGGCCGGCACGTCGGCCGCCTTGTTGTACGGCGGGTTCATGGCGGCCACGTGCATCGCGATGCCGCGCGCGAGCTCGGCGTCGCCGCCCTTCATCGCGACCAGCACGCCGATCTTGCCGCCGTGCACGTACGCGGCGACGTTGCCGCCTTCCATGCGCGCGACGCGGCGGACCTGCACGTTCTCGCCGACCTTGGCGATCAGCGCGGAACGGCCTTCCTCGACGGTCTCGCCGGTGGCGAGCTTCGCGGCCTTGAGGGCATCGGCGTCCTGCGCGCCGCTGGCCAGCGCGACCTTGGCGACGTTCTCGCAGAAGGCGAGGAAGTTCGCGTCCTTCGCGACGAAGTCGGTTTCGGAGTTGACCTCGACCAGCACGGCCTTGCCGCCGTCCTGCGCGGAGGCGATGCGGCCTTCGGCGGCGACGCGCGAGGCCTTCTTGTCGGCCTTGGCCAGGCCCGACTTGCGCAGCCACTCGGCGGCGGTGTCGATGTCGCCGTTGTTCTCGGTGAGCGCCTTCTTGCACTCCATCATGCCGGCGCCGGTGCGCTCGCGCAGTTCCTTGACCTGGGAAGCGGTGATTTCTGCCACGGGGGATTACCTCGAAATTCGATTGGAATGTAGAGCCGACCCATGGTCGGCTCGTACCGTCTGGAGCCGACCTTGGGTCGGCTCTACGGGGCGCCTTACTCGGCGGCCGGGGCTTCGGCAGCCGGGGCTTCCTCGGCGGCGACTTCGCCTTCGGCCGGCTTCGCGGCGGCCTTGCGCGGGGCGCGGCGGGTCGCCTTGCCGTCGGCGTCGGCGGCGAAGTCTTCCTCGCGCACGTTGCCCGGCTGCGGCGCGGCGGCCTTGCCCTCGAGCACGGCGTCGGCGGCGGCACGGGCGTACAGCTGCACCGCGCGGATCGCGTCGTCGTTGCCCGGGATCGGGTAGTCGACCAGGGCCGGGTCGTAGTTGGTGTCGACGACGGCGATGACCGGGATGCCGAGCTTCTTGGCTTCCTTGATCGCGATGTCCTCGTGGCCGATGTCGATCACGAACAGCGCGTCGGGCAGGCGGTTCATTTCCTTGATGCCGCCCAGCGAAGCCAGCAGCTTGTCGCGCTCGCGGCGCAGGCCCAGCACTTCGTGCTTGACCAGCTTCTGGAAGGTGCCGTCGGTCTCGCCGGCTTCCAGTTCCTTCAGGCGCGACACCGACTTCTTGACGGTCGCGAAGTTGGTCAGCGTGCCGCCCAGCCAGCGCTGGGTCATGTACGGCATGCCGCAACGCTCGGCTTCTTCCTTGACCGCGTCGCGCGCCGAACGCTTGGTGCCGACGAACAGGATCATGCCGCGCTTCTGCGCGATGCCCGAGATGAAGTTCATCGCGTCGCTGAACAGCGGCACGGTCTTCTCGAGGTTGATGATGTGGATCTTGCCGCGGGCACCGAAGATGTACGGCGCCATCTTGGGATTCCAGTAGCGGGTCTGGTGGCCGAAATGGACGCCGGCTTCCAGCATCTGGCGCATGGTGATCTGGGGCATTGCTTGAACTCCGATGGGGAATCCGCCGCCCGGCATGTGGTGGGCGGTGGCGCGCCTTGCGGCGAACCGTGGATTCCGGGGTTGGGCCTCCCCGTCCGCTTCCATGGCCGAACTTCCTCGCGGAAGCACCCCGGCATGGGCTGTGGCGGACGGGTGTGTATTCGCCTGCAATCCGTGGACGCTGCGCCCGGCGTGGGCGACCTCGCAGGCCCGGAGGCCCGCTCAGCCTCGGAATTGTAGCCGGTTCAGCCGGTTACGGGCAACCATCGGGTAGCCGGGGGCGTTGTCCCGGGCCGGTCCCGGGCTGGAATGGGCGATAATGCGCGGATGACCCCCGCCCCCAAGACCCCCGCCCAGCTCGAGAAGATGCGCATCGCCGGCCGCCTGGCCGCCGAGGTGCTGCAGGTGGTGGCCCCGCACGTGAAGCCGGGGGTGACCACGGCCGAGCTGGACCGGATCTGCCACGACCACATCGTCCAGGTCCAGCACGCGATCCCGGCCAACGTCGGCTACC
>DATJDY010000091.1:0-1760 GCA_035497155.1 Luteimonas sp. | reverse complement strand
GCTACGCCGCGCGCGTGACGACGCTCGCTGCACCGGCGGGCCGCGCGCCCGGAGCGCGCCGCGTGCTGCTGCTGATCGACGGCTCGCGCAGCATGAAGCTCGTCGGCGAGCCCGCCGTCGCAGCCGTCGTGCGAGCGATCGGCGCGGCGCTGCCGGCGAAGGCGGAGATCGAGGGCGTGATCTTCGATCGCACGCCGGCGCGGATCCTCGGCGAGTGGAGGCCCGCCGATGCCGCGACGCTCCGCAGCATCGACGAGGCCGTGCGCACGCACCCGTCTGCGAACGGCAGCGACGCCGCCGGTGCGCTGACGCTCGCGCACAACCTGATCGCCGATACGCGCGGCGAGGCGATGATCATCGTCATCTCGGACGGCGTGTTCGGCGGGGTTCCGGACGACGCGCTCGTGAAGGCGCTCGCGTCGAGCGAGCTCGCGGCCGACGTCTACACACGGCTGACCGAGCAGAACCAGCGCCTGCGCGAGGACCTGCTGCTGGCCAACGCCAAGCTCAACCGCATGGCCGCCGTCGCCGAGCAGAACACGCGCCTGAAGGAACTGCTCGACACCCAGCACAGCCTGGATCTCAACGTGCAACTGGCGCGCGTGATCGGCGTGGACTTGGGCGCCTACCGCTACCGCCTGACCTTGAATGTGGGCGCGCGCGATGGCGTGCGCCCGGGGCAGCCGGTGATCGACGCGCACGGCGTGCTGGGGCAAGTGCGCGAGGTGTTGCCGACCACCGCCACGGTGATGCTCGTCACCGATCCCACGCACGCTTTGCCGGTGGTGATCGAGCGCTCCGGCCTGCGCACGGTTGCCTATGGCTCGCGTGATGGCGGCGCACTGACCTTGCCCAACATTCCGCTGGCGGCCGATGTGAAGGCGGGCGACCATCTTTTGACCTCCGGCCTCGGCGGGCGCTTTCCGCCGGGCTTCCCGGTGGGTGAGATCAGCGCCGTGGCGCCCGCCGCCAGCGGCATGTTCCAGGAAGCGCGGGCGACACCGGCGGCGGACATCGATCGCAGCGACGACGTGTTGCTGCTGCATGATCTGGCCGAGCCGCAAGGTCCGCCCGCGCCAGTGACGCCGGTCGGTCCGGCCGCCGATCTATCGCCCACCGGTGATGCCCCCGCTGCGGCAACCAGCGCACGACCGCCGCGAGCGGCGCCCGTCAGTGCGCCACCCGCGCCCGCGGGCAACACACCGTGAGCCGGCATCGCGTTGGCACGTTCTGGTTCGTCGGCACGCTGGTGTTTGCGCTGGCGTTGATGCTGGTGCCGTTGCCGGCCGCGCTGGAACCGTTCAAGCCGTACTGGCCCGCGTTGCTGTTGCTGTACTGGGCGCTGGAGTCCGAGGACCGCGTGAGCCTGGGACTGGCGTTTGCGATCGGGCTGGCGGCTGACCTGCTGTCGGGCGTGGTGTTGGGCGAGCAGGCGCTGCGGCTGTGCGCGCTGGTGTTCATCGCCCTGCATTTCCGCTCACGGCTGCGCTTTTTCCCGATGTGGCAACAGACGCTGGCGGTGCTGGCGCTGCTGCTCAACGACCGCGTGTTGCTGCTGGTCGTGCGCATGCTGGCCGGCGGTTCGTTGCCGCCGGCCAGTTGGTGGCTGTCGCCGCTGGTGGGCGCGGCGTTGTGGCCGTTCCTGTTTCTGCTGCTTGACGACCTGCGCACGCGCGCGCGCATCCAGTGATGCGGTTGCGCGGCTCGATCAAGGACACGCGGCGCGAGAGCGCGCTGTTCCGCCGCCGCGCCGTGGCCGG
>DATJDY010000090.1:0-1609 GCA_035497155.1 Luteimonas sp. | reverse complement strand
AACGACATCGAACGCGCGACCAAGATGGCGCGCAACATGGTCACCAAGTGGGGCCTGTCGGAACTGGGCCCGATCACCTACGGCGAGGAAGAGGATGAAGTATTCCTCGGCCGCTCGGTGACCCAGCACAAGAACGTGTCCGACGAGACAGCGCGCCGGATCGACGAGGTCGTGCGGGGGATCCTCGACAAGGCTTACGGCCGTACCAAGGTCATCCTGACCGAGAACATCGAGAAGCTGCACACGATGGCGAAGCTGTTGCTCGAATACGAGACCATCGACGCGCCGCAGATCGACGCGATCATGGAAGGCCGCGACCCGCCGCCGCCGATGGGCTGGATCCCGGGCGGCCCGGCGAAGGACCGCCCCAAGCCCATCACCATCGGCGGCCCCGCCGAGGTTTGAGGAAACGGCGCCGGGAGGCGCCGTTTCTGTATTCTGGCGGCATGTTCGACACCTCGCCCCAGCTCGACTGCGCCGGCCGCATCGTGAAGCTCGATCGCCCGCGGGTGATGGGCATCGTCAACGTGACGCCGGATTCGTTCTCCGACGGCGGCACGCACGCCACCGCCGACGCGGCCGTCGCCCACGGCCTGCGCCTGGCTGGAGAAGGCGCGGACATCCTCGACATCGGCGGCGAATCGACGCGCCCCGGCGCGGAAGACGTGCCCGAGGAAGAGGAACTGCGCCGCGTCATCCCGGTGATCGAGCGCCTCGCGAAGGAAGTCGCGATCCCGATCAGCATCGACACGTCCAAGCCCGCGGTGATGCGCGCGGCCGTGGCCGCCGGCGCGGGCATGATCAACGACGTGTACGCGCTGCGCCGCGAGGGCGCCCTGGGCGCCGCGGCCGCCCTCGGCGTGCCGGTGGTACTGGCGCACATGCTCGGCGAACCGCGCTCGATGCAGGAGGATCCGCGCTACGACGACGTGGTCGCCGAGGTCCACCGCTTCCTCGCCGAGCGCATCTTCGCCGCCGAGATGGCGGGCATCGCCAAGAAGCACGTCGTCGTCGACCCGGGTTTCGGCTTCGGCAAAACGCGCGACCACAACCTGCTGCTGCTCGCGCAGCTCGAGCGTTTCACCGAACTCGGCGTGCCGGTGCTTGCCGGCCTCTCGCGCAAGCGCACGATCGGCGAACTCACCGACCGCAAGGCGCCGGCCGAGCGCATCCACGGCTCGGTGGCGGCGCACGTGATCGCGGCGCAACGCGGCGCGAGGCTGCTGCGCGTGCACGATGTCGCGGCGACCGTCGACGCGCTCGCGGTCTGGAATGCCGTCGCCGCGCAGCCGATGCCCAGGCCGAAGGCCGCCACTCCCGCCATCCGCTGGCCCGACGATGACTGAGCCGGCAGCGATGGACGACCGCGCCCTGCAGCAGTCGTTCGCCGATCCGCGGCTGCGCGCCGCGGGAGAAGCGCTGGCACGGAACGAGTTCCCTCGCGCCGAAGCGCTGTTGCGCGCGCACCTGGCGCAGCACCCCGACGATGCCGTGGCGTTTTGCATGCTGGCGGATCTTGCGATGCGCATCGGCCGGCTGGACGACGCCTGCATGCTGCTGCAACGCTGCCTGCATTCCGCGCCGGGGTTCGATGCCGCGCGACTGGAGT
>DATJDY010000089.1:0-5747 GCA_035497155.1 Luteimonas sp. | reverse complement strand
GGCGGCGCCTACGTGCCGGCGATGTGCGACGAAAGCATCATCGTGAAGGAACAGGGCACGATCTTCCTCGGCGGCCCGCCGCTGGTGAAGGCGGCGACGGGCGAAGTCGTCGACGCGGAAACCCTCGGCGGCGCCGACGTGCACACGTCCATCTCCGGTGTCGCCGACCACTTCGCCGAGGACGACCGCCACGCGCTGCAGATCGCGCGCGACATCGTCGGCGGACTGAACCGGCGCAAGGTGCTGCCCGCGTCCATGGCCACGCGCGAGCCGCGCGAGCCGCTGCATCCGGCCGAGGAGCTGTACGGCATCGTGCCGAAGGACGCACGCCGGCCGTTCGACATCCGTGAAGTCATCGCCCGCATCACCGACGGCAGCGAGCTGCAGGAGTTCAAGGCGCGCTACGGCAAGACGCTGGTCACCGGCTTCGCGCACATCCACGGCTATCCGGTCGGCATCGTCGCCAACAACGGCATCCTGTTCTCCGAGAGCGCGCTCAAGGGCGCGCACTTCATCGAGCTGTGCAACCAGCGCGGCATCCCGCTGGTGTTCCTGCAGAACATCACCGGCTTCATGGTCGGCCGCAAGTACGAGCAGGCCGGCATCGCCAAGGACGGCGCGAAGATGGTGACGGCGGTGGCGTGCTCGCGCGTGCCCAAGTTCACCGTCGTCATCGGCGGCAGCTTCGGCGCCGGCAACTACGCGATGTGCGGTCGCGCGTACGGCGCGCGCTTCCTGTGGATGTGGCCGAACGCGCGCATCAGCGTGATGGGCGGCGAGCAGGCGGCGAGCGTGCTGGCCACGGTGAAGCGCGACGGCATCGAAGCGCGCGGCGGCGAGTGGCCGGCGGCCGAGGAAGAGGCGTTCAAGGCGCCGATCCGCGAGCAGTACGAGTCGCAGGGCAGCCCGTGGTACGCGACCGCGCGGCTGTGGGACGACGGCATCATCGATCCGGCCGATACGCGCCGCGTGCTCGGCCTCGGCATCTCCGCGTCGCTGAACGCGGAAATCGCGACGGGCATGCATTTCGGCGTGTTCCGGATGTAGTAGGCTCGGCCGACCGGGGGCTCAGCCCCCATCCAACCCCGCTAGAGGGCAATACGATGGCGATCTTCGACCAGAAAACCGCGCCCAGGAAGGACGCTGCACCGTTCACCCCCGACCTGCCGCCGTTCCGCGAAGCAGGCCAGCCCGCCGCCGCCGACGCGAACCCGGCCGCGATCCCGTCGTCGACGGCGCCGCGCCCGCAGGTCGTCGCGAAGGAATCGCTGATCGCCTCCGACCTCACCATCGAAGGCAAGATCGAAGGCAGCGGCAACGTCCGCATCGCCGGCAAGTTCAAGGGCGACGTCAACGTGCAGGGCGACCTCACCATCGAGCACGGCGCCAAGCTCACCGGTGGCGTGCGCGCGCGGCGCGTGGTCATCGCCGGCGAGCTCGAAGGCAACATCGAGGGCGCCCAGCAGGTCGAACTGCAGCAGGGCGGCGTGCTGGCCGGCGATGTCAAGTGCGGCACGATGACCGTGGCGTCGGGCGCGCGCATGCGCGGCCAGGCCGACTTCGGCTGGGAAGACAAGGGCAGCGGCAAGGCGGACAGCTTCTCCGCCGCATGAGCACCCTGCGCCCGGGGACGCCGGGCGCCACGCGCGCCTGTCCCCACTGCAAGGCGACGATCCTCGAAAGCGCCAGCGTGTGCCCCGCGTGCCGGGGCCACCTGCGCTACGACGAGGCATCGGTCCTGCGCGAGAAGAACAAGATCGTGCCGCTCGCCATCGAGGGCACGCTGGTTCCGCCGGCGGGCGAAAGCGCCTACGAGTACGCGATGGTGCTGTCCATCCGCAACGAGCGCGGCGAGGAAGTGAACCGCCAGGTGATCGGCGTCGGCGCGCTCTTTTCCGGCGAGGAGCGCAGCTTCACCCTGCAGGTCGAGATGACCGAAGCCACCGGCGCGAAGGCGCGCCGCAAGCACTGACCCTTCGTAGAGCCGACCCACGGTCGGCTCCGACGCATCAGCCCGCCCGCACCCGCGCGGCGCGTCCGTTCCAGGCGAAGCCCGCCACCAGCGCCGCCAGCACCAGCACCTGCGCCACCAGGCCCTGCAGCGTCGGATATATCCCGAGCAGCTCGATGCGAGGCGCCTTCACCAGCGTCAGCGACAGCCACCCGGCTTCCTGCAGTGCGGCCACGCCCTTGCCGGCGAGCACCACCGCGCGGACCGCCATCAGGATCGCGCTGATCGAGAAGAACTTGCCGAACGGCAACTTGCGGCTGAAGCGCAGCATCAGCCAGGCGATCGCCGCGAGCGCGAGCGCCGCGGTCGCCGCGCCGCCGATCACCGCGGCGTGGTTGCCCTGGCTCCACAGCGCCACGTAGAACAGCACCGTCTCGAAGGCTTCGCGGTACACGATCAGGAAGGCGAGCATGAACATGAACCATGCCGAGCCGCGCGAGAGCGCGTTCGTCATGCGTGCCTTGACGTAGCGCTGCCACGCATCGGCCTGGCTCTTGCCGTGCATCCAGATGCCCACCGACACCAGCACCACCGCCGCGACCAGCGACCCCAGGCCTTCGGTCAGCTCACGGCTGGCGCCGCTCACTTCCACCAGCCGCGTCGCCACCAGCCAGGTCGCGCCGCCAGCAACCAGCGCGCCGATCCAGCCTGCGTGCACGTACGGCATCGCGTCGGTGCGTTCGGCCTTGCGCAGGAACGCGACCATCGCGATCACCAGCAGCAGCGCTTCGAGTCCTTCGCGCAGCAGGATCGTCAGCGAGCCGACGAATGCTGTCGTGGCGCCCGCGCCCTGCTCTTCCAGCGCGAATCCGGCGCGGTCGTAGAGCGCCTCCGCGGCGGCGACGCGTGCCTGCACTTCGGCGACGCCCGCACCGGCGGCGGCCTTCGCGCGCAACGCGATCATCGCGGTCTCGACTTCGGCCAGCAGCGCCTTGTCGCGCGCGGCCAGCACCGGTTCGACCGGCTCGAAGCCGTCGAGGTAGGCCGACAGGAAGCGGTCGCGCGCCGTGGCGGCGTCGCCCGCGGCGTACGCGGCCATGCCTTCCTGCAGGCGCGCACGGCCAAGCGCGAGGGTCTTCGCGTTGTCGTTGGCCGCCGCGCCAGCGCTCGCGTTCGCCGCCGGCGTCGCGGCGACCGCATCGGGCTTGCGACGCAGGAACGCGGCGAGGTCGTCGGCTTGCGCCTGGTCGAGGCCGGCGACGCTGCCGGGCAGCACCTGCACCAGCGCGGCGAGGTCCGGGATCGCGGCGCGCACGTCGGCGCGCTGCAGCCACAGCGCTTCGCCGCGCGCCGCGCGCGACTGCGGGAACGCGAACTGGCCGACATAGAACGCGAGCGCCCAGCGATCGGACTCCGGCAGGTGCGCGTAGCTCGCCATGGCGGTGCCGGCCAGGCCCTGCTCGATCACCTGCTGCAGCGCGAACACGCTGCGCTGCCGCGCGCGCATGGCGTTGGTGAAGTCCATCGGCGGCGGATCGAGCACCGCACCAGCCGGACCGTCGCCCGCGCCGGTGGGACCGTGGCACGCGGCGCAATCCTGCTGGTACAGCGCGGCGGCACCCGACAGGTCGGGAACCTGCGACGGCGCCCGCGGCATCGGGTAGGCCTGCAGCAGCGCATCGGCCAGCGCGCGCGCTTGGCGCCGGACGTCGGCCGGCGACGCCTTCGCGTCCACCGCGGCGCGCAAGGCCTGCGCCTGCGATGCCAGCGCGGCCCGCCCGGGCTGCTCCGGCAACTGCGCGATGCGCTCGGCGACCGTGCCCGAGAACTCCTTCATTTCCGCATATTCGATGTCGCTCAGCACCTGGCCGTCGCGGACCGCGCCGGCGTAGTCGACGGCGATGTAGTCGAGCAGCTGCCACACCCGCTGTGCCTGCGGATTCGCCTGCGCGCCGAAGCTGCCGAGCGCAAGGACGGCCGCCAGGACCGGGGACAGCAGCCAGCGGCGCGGAAACGCGGAACCAGTCCAGGACATGGGTGTGCCGGGTGAATGCGGAGCCCGGATTCTACGACAAACGCGAATGGATCGCATTCGCTCCCGGGGCCGCGCTCACGGTCGGCCGGTATCATTCCGGGACCATGGACGCCCGGATCGACGAATGAAGGCCCCCCTGCTGCTCGACCGCGACGGGCCCGTCGCCCGGCTGCGCCTCGATCGCCCCGAACTGCACAACGCCTTCGACGACGCGCTGATCGCCGGGCTGGTCGACGCGCTGCTCGCGCTGGGCGCCGACCCGGCCGTGCGGGTCATGGTCCTGGAAGGCGCCGGCGCTTCGTTTTCCGCCGGGGCCGACCTCAACTGGATGCGGCGCATGGCCGCGGCGGGCGAAACCGCCAACCGCGACGACGCGCTCGCCCTCGCCGGCCTCCTGCGCGCGCTGGACGAGCTGCCGAAGCCGACCATCGCCCGCGTCCATGGCGCCGCGTTCGGGGGTGGCGTCGGCCTCGTCGCCGCCTGCGACATCGCCATCGGCGTGCCCGAAGCGAAGTTCGGCCTGACCGAGAGCAAGCTCGGCCTGCTGCCGGCCGTGATCTCGCCCTACGTGGTCGCCGCGATCGGTGCGCGCCAGGCGCGCCGCTGGTTCGCCACCGCCGAGATCTTCGACGCCGCCGAGGCACGGCGCATCGGCCTGCTGCACCAGGTCGTCGCCGCGGACGCGCTCGACGCCGCCGTGCAGCGCCAGGTCGACCTGCTGCTCAAGGCCGGCCCGCGCGCCGCCGCGGACGCCAAGTCGCTGGTGCGCACGGTCCTCGCCAACGATGGTTCGCCGACGTCCCGCGACGAACTCGACGCCGCCAACGCCGAACTCATCGCCGCGCTGCGCGTCTCCCCCGAAGGCCAGGAAGGCATCGCCGCCTTCCTCGAGAAGCGCCCGCCGTCGTGGGTGCAGGGCTGATGTCCGATCAACCGATGTTCGGGAAGGTGCTGATCGCCAATCGTGGCGAGATCGCGTGCCGCGTGATCCGCACGTGCCGGCGGCTCGGCATCCGCACGGTCGCGGTGTATTCGGAAGCCGACGCGGGCGCGCAGCACGTGCGCCTTGCCGACGAGGCGTATCCGATCGGCGGGCCGCGGCCGCAGGATTCGTACCTGCGCGGCGACGCGATCCTCGAGGTCGCGCTGCGCAGCGGCGCGCAGGCGATCCATCCGGGCTACGGCTTCCTCAGCGAGAACGCCGACTTCGCCGACGCCGTGGAAGCTGCCGGCGTCGTCTTCATCGGCCCGAAGGCCGCGTCGATGCGCAGGATGGGCAGCAAGGCCGGCGCCAAGGACCTGATGCAGGCGGCGGGCGTGCCGGTGGTGCCCGGATACACCGGCGAGGACCAGTCGCCGGAGGTGCTGGCGCGCGAGGCCGCGCGGATCGGTTTCCCGCTGATGATCAAGGCCGCGCACGGCGGCGGCGGAAAGGGCATGCGCATCGTGCGTTCCGCGGACGAATTCGAGGCGAACCTCGAAAGCTGCCAGCGCGAAGCGGCCAACGCATTCGGCCGCGACCGCGTGCTGCTGGAGCGCTATGTCGAATCGCCCCGGCACATCGAGATCCAGGTGTTCGGCGATGCGCACGGCCACGCGATCCACCTCAACGAGCGCGAGTGCTCGGCGCAGCGCCGCTACCAGAAGGTGCTGGAGGAATCGCCCTCGCCGTTCCTGACGCCGGAGCTGCGCGCGGCGATGGGCGCGGCCGCGGTGCAGGCGGCGCGCGCGATCGACTACGCGAACGCGGGCACGGTGGAG
>DATJDY010000088.1:0-3552 GCA_035497155.1 Luteimonas sp. | reverse complement strand
GCAACCGGTCGAACAGCGGGCCCCCGAGCAACCGTTCCATTTCGGCCAGGGCCATGCTCGCCGCGGGCTGGGTGAGGTGCAGGCGCTCGGCTGCGCCGCGCAGGCTGCCTGCCGCCACGGTTTCCACGAACACCTGCAGCTGGCGGGGACTGATGTTGATCATCAGTCGATCTTATCGCTTCGATAAGAAAACCGAAGTTTTATTGATATCAGGCTACGTCGAGAATGGCGGCTACTGGCGCCTCGCGCGCCCTTTCCGGCGAACGGGAGCCTGGAGCGAGATGGCGGCGACGATGCGACTGGCCCCCGGGCTGGCCCTGGCCGGCGCCCTGGCGATGCTGGCCTGGCGCCTCGGACAGGCGATGCCGCTGCTGGGCGGCGCGGTGCTGGCCATCCTGCTCGGCGTGCTGCTGCGCGCGGCCTGGACGCCCCGCCCGGCCTTCGACCCCGGCGTGCGCTTCGCCGGAAAACGCGTGCTGCAGGCTTCGATCGTGCTGCTCGGCTTCGGCCTCGACCTCGGCCAGGTGGCGCGCACGGGGTTCGAATCGCTCGGCGTGACCGTCGCCACGCTGCTGCTCGCATTCGCCGCAGCCTGGGGGTTGGGGCGCGCATTGAAGGTGCCGGTGAAGCTCGCCGCGCTGGTCGGTGTCGGCACCGCCATCTGCGGGGGTTCGGCGATCGCGGCGGTGGCGCCGATCCTGAAGCCGGACGAACACGACACCGCGTTCGCGATCTCCACGATCTTCCTCTTCAACCTGGTGGCGGTGCTGGTGTTCCCGCCGCTCGGCCACCTGCTGGGCATGAGCGACGCGCAGTTCGGGCTGTGGGCGGGCACCGCGATCAACGACACCTCGTCGGTGGTCGCGGCGGGCTATGCATACAGCACCGCCGCGGGCGACCAGGCCACGATCGTGAAGCTGGCGCGGGCCACCATGATCCTGCCGGTGTGCCTGGCGCTGGCCGGCGGGCTCGCCTGGCGCGCTCGCCGCGCGGCGAGCGTGGCGGCCGCCAGTGCCTCGGCCCGTGCGGCGGTCGGGGCGGCGTCCGCGCCGAGGGACGCCGGAACGGCCACACCGTCGGCGGGGCTCGGCGCGATCTTCCCGTGGTTCATCCTCTGGTTCGTCGTCGCGTCCGCGCTGCGCACCTTCGGGTTCGTGCCCGAAGCGCTGCAGGGCTGGCTGCATGCAGCGGGCGGGCTGGCGATGGTGCTGGCACTGGCGGCGATCGGCCTGTCCGCGGACCTGCGCCGGATGCGCGCCACCGGTCCGCGCCCGGTGCTGCTGGGGTTGGGCGTCTGGGCCACCGTCGCGATCGGAAGCCTGGTGGTGCAGGCGCTATAATCGCGGCATCCCGAGTCGATCCGCGGCCCTGCCCAGCGCAGGCGCGCCGCTCGCCTACTGCGGCGCCCTCGTGGCGCCGCATCTCCGTGAGGCCCCCATGCAATACATCTACACCATGAACGGCGTGTCCAAGACGGTCCCGCCGAAGCGCCAGATCATCAAGGACATCTCGCTGTCGTTCTTCCCGGGCGCCAAGATCGGCCTGCTCGGCCTGAACGGCGCGGGCAAGTCGACGGTGCTGAAGATCATGGCCGGCGTGGACACCGATTTCACCGGCGAAGCGCGGCCGGCCAGCGGCATCAAGGTCGGTTACCTGCCGCAGGAACCGCAGATCGATCCGGAAAAGACCGTGCGCCAGGCGGTCGAGGAAGGCGTGGGCGAAGTGCTGAACGCGCAGGCCGCGCTCGACGCCGTGTACGCCGCCTACGCCGAGGAAGGCGCCGACTTCGACGCGCTGGCGAAGGAACAGGAACGCCTGGAGGCGATCCTCGCCGCGGGCGATGCACACACCCTCGAGAACCAGCTCGAAGTCGCCGCCGACGCGCTGCGGCTGCCGCCGTGGGACGCGGTGATCGGCAAGCTGTCGGGCGGCGAGAAAAGGCGCGTGGCGCTGTGCCGGCTGCTGCTGCAGAAGCCCGACATGCTGCTGCTCGACGAACCGACCAACCACCTCGACGCCGAGTCCGTCGAGTGGCTGGAGCAGTTCCTTGCGCGCTACACCGGCACCGTGGTCGCGGTGACGCATGACCGTTACTTCCTCGACAACGCCGCCGAGTGGATCCTCGAGCTCGACCGCGGCCGCGGCATTCCGTGGAAGGGCAACTACACCGACTGGCTCGTGCAGAAGGACGAGCGCCTGAAGCAGGAAGATTCGCAGGAAAAGTCGCGGCAGAAGGCGATCCAGAAGGAACTCGAGTGGGCGCGGCAGAACGCCAAGGGCGGCCGCTCCAAGGGCAAGGCGCGCCTGGCGCGCATCGAGGAACTGCAGGCGGTCGATTACCAGAAGCGCAACGAGACCAACGAGATCTTCATCCCGCCGGGCGAACGCCTGGGCAACAAGGTGCTCGAGTTCAAGAACGTCTCGAAGAAGTTCGGCGACCGCCTGCTGATCGACGACCTCTCGTTCTCGGTGCCGCCGGGCGCGATCGTCGGCATCATCGGCCCGAACGGCGCCGGCAAGTCGACGCTGTTCCGCATGATCACCGGGCAGGAGAAGCCGGACACGGGCTCGATCGACATGGGCTCGACGGTGAAGCTCGCCTACGTCGACCAGAGCCGCGACGCGCTGACCGGCAACCACAACGTGTTCCAGGAAGTCAGCGGCGGCCTCGACATCCTCAACATCAACGGCATCGAGATCCAGTCGCGCGCCTACATCGGCCGCTTCAACTTCAAGGGCCAGGACCAGCAGAAGCTCGTCGGCACGCTTTCGGGCGGCGAGCGCGGCCGCCTGCACATGGCCAAGACCCTGCTGCAGGGCGGCAACGTGCTGCTGCTCGACGAACCGTCGAACGACCTGGACATCGAGACGCTGCGCGCGCTCGAGGACGCGCTGCTCGAGTTCCCGGGCAACACCTTCGTGATCTCGCACGACCGCTGGTTCCTGGACCGCATCGCCACGCACATCCTCGCCTTCGAGGGCGACTCGCACGTGGAGTTCTTCCAGGGCAACTACCGCGAGTACGAGGAAGACAAGAAGCGCCGCATGGGCGCGGATTCCGGCCCGCACCGCCTGCGCTTCAAGGCGCTGAAGTAGAGCCGACCCAAGGTCGGCTGAGCGACCCAACCGCGACCAGCACCACAACCGGAGATCCCATGTCCTTCATGCAGCAATTGCGAGCCAGGTGGGATGACGCCGGATCGCTGCTCTGCGTGGGGCTGGATCCGGAGCCGGCCAGGTTCCCGGCGCGCTTCGCCGGCGACGCGGATGCGGTGTTCGCGTTCTGCCGCGACATGGTCGATGCGACGGCGGAGTACGCCTGCTGCTTCAAGCCGCAGATCGCGCATTTCGCCGCGCTCGGCGCGGAAGGCGCGCTCGAGCGGTTGATCGCGCACATGCACGCCGCGCATCCCGGCATCCCGGTCATCCTGGATGCCAAGCGCGGCGACATCGGCTCGACCGCGCAACGCTATGCCATCGAAGCCTTCGACCGCTACGGCGCCGATGCGGTCACCGCCAATCCCTACCTCGGCCGCGATTCGCTGCAGCCAT
>DATJDY010000087.1:0-1903 GCA_035497155.1 Luteimonas sp. | reverse complement strand
GCTTCAACCTCGCGCTGTCGGCGTCCACGTTTCTTTTCCCGATGGACATGGTGCGCGCCGCGTTCTACACGGTCGCCCTTGCCGACGGGCTGGCCGAGCCGGTGGGATTGCGGTTCGGCGCCGGCAACACCTTCAGGATCCGGGATCCGTTGTGGAAGCGCCACAACACCAAGTCCATCGCCGGTTCCTCGACGGTGATGCTGGTGGCATTCGCGGTCGGGTTGGCGATGCTCGCCGGAAACCACGGGCTTTCCGTCACGACGATCGCGGCCGCGCTGGCCTACGGCGTGGTCACGGCGGTAGTGGAGGCGCTGTCGCCGCGCGGCCTCGACAACCTGCTGCTGGCGGCGGCGTGCCCCGTGGTGCTTTCAGTGCTGGTGCGCGTGGTGGTCTGAGGCGTCTTCCAGCTCGCGCGCGGTGACCGGGCGCCCGCGGTAGAACTTGTGGCGGGCGACTGCGAGCATCGGCAGGTCCTCGCGCGTGTCGCCGTAGGCGTAGATCTCCGGGTAATGGGCGAGATCGTAGCGTTCGCGGATCCGCTGGAGCTTGCGCTCGCCACTGCAGTCGCCACGGCGGTAGCCGCCGGTGCTGCGGCCGCCGCGGAACTCCAGTTCCGTGCAGACCAGTTCCAGCCCGTGTTCCCGGCACCATGCCTCGAGGTAGACATCGAGCGACGCGGACACGACGACGATGCGGTCGCCTTCGGCCTGGTGCCAGCGGATCCGCTCGAGCATCGCCGGCCGTACGACCTGCGGAAGCACCTCCCTGCCGAACGCGAGGCCTGCTTCGCGCAACGCGGATTCCCGCCGCCCGGCGAATCCGAACCGCGACACGCTCGTGCGGATGGCGGCGCCCGACACCAGGCCCGCCTTGTAACCGACGATCAGCGGACTCAGCACGATTTTCCCGAGCAGCAGCCGGGCGGGGCCCATCGCGAAGTGCACGAATGCGGTGAAGGTGTCCTTCGAGGTGATGGTGCCGTCGAAGTCGAACAGCGCGAGGTTAGGCATTGGCGACCGATCTTTCGTGCCGGGGGGGAATGTACGCGCGAACGGGCCGTTCGAGGAGCGCCATGAGATCGTCGAGCAGCGCCGCGGCCGTCACCATCGGCCCTGCGCCGGCGCCCTGGATCACCAGCGGCCGGTCCCGGTAGCGGCTGCTGAAGATCGCGACACGGTTATCGGTCCCGCAGCCGCCACGCAATGCGTGGCCGCGCGGCAGCCGCTGCAGCCCGACCGTGCCGCCGCTGGCATCCACCGAGCCGACGTAGCAGAGCTGTTCGCCGTTGGCGGCAGCGCCCGCGCGCCGCGCGGCGAGGTCCGGATCCAGGTAGGCGAAACCGCCTTGCGCAACAGCGGGAATCCGCGTCCCCGGCGACGGAACAAGGCCTTCGACGGTCAATGACTCGCGTTCCAGCGGCATGCCGGCGGCTCGCGCCAGGATCAGCAGCTTGCGCACCACGTCCTCACCGCTCAGGTCGACGCGCGGATCGGGTTCGGTCAGCCCGGCCGCCTGGGCGAGCGCGACGAGTTCGGAAAACGGCGTTTCCCCATCGAACCGGGCGAAAAGCCACGCGAGCGATCCGGAAAGCACGCCTTCGATCCGCAGGATCTCGTCGCCGCCACGGACGAGGCGACGGAGCGTCGCGAGCAGTGGAAGGCCCGCGCCCACGGTCGCGCTGTCGCCGTAGGCGGCTCCCGTGGCCGCGCAGGCGCGCATGAGCGCGCGCGCGGATTCCAGGCTGCCGCCGGCCCCCATCTTGTTCGCGGTCACCACGTCCACGCCGCTGCCCAGCCATGCCGCGTGTTGCGCGGCGAGCGCGCAGGAGGCGGTGGCATCGACGACGACATCGCCCGGATGCAGGGCGACCGCGTCGAAGCTCGCGTCGAGCCCGCCCGGCAGG
>DATJDY010000086.1:0-7167 GCA_035497155.1 Luteimonas sp. | reverse complement strand
CCGTAGTCGGCGCTGCCCAGCACGATCTCGCGCTGCAGGTCGCGTTGCATGCGCCCGAACGCGGCGCGGCCGAGCGCTCGCTCTCGAGCCTCTCCGGCGAACTGCACGCCACCGACGCGGCGCTTGCGCTCCTCGCCGCCGACGGCGGCCGCCGCACGCTCGAGTCGCGGCTCGACCGCGCGCGCCCCGCGGGCGCGTGGGCGGCATCGCTCGATGGCAGCCGCAGCCTCGGCGGCGCGTTCGGCAGCGACCTGCGTGGCTGGACGATGGGCCAGGAATTCCGCAACGGCGACACCACCTGGGGCACCGCGTTCTCGCGCAGCGAAGGCACGCTGTGGCACACCGGCCGTCGCGACCGCGGCCACGACATCCAGACCGAAGGCGAGCTGTACGCGATGCGCGCGGGCGAGGGTGGCGGCTACCTGCTCGGCCGCGCCGCGTTCGGGCGCATGCAACGCGACCTGCAGCGCGAGATCGTGCTGGGCAGCGCCGACTACGGCGTCGATTCGCGCTATGCCGACCGCTACTGGACGGCGAGCCTGCAGGCCGGCCATCGCTTCGCGCTGCTGGGCGGCACGCTGACGCCGTACGCCGGCGCGCAGTCGCTGCAACTGCAGCGCGATGGTTTCGACGAGGACGGCGCGGCGGGCTTCGGCCTGCGCGCCGGCGACTCGCGCTTCGCGCTGTCGCAGGCGCTGCTGGGCACGCGCTACGCGCGCGGCTGGCGCGCGGGCGGCGCGCGCCTGGACCTGCACGCCTTCGCCGAATGGCAGCGCACGCTGTCGCGCACGGGCGCGATCGACGCCAGCTTCACCGGCGTGGACGCGAACGCACCGATCGCCTTCGACCTCTTCGGCCGCGACGCGGGCGTGCTGGGCGCCGGCTTCGGCGCCGCCTGGGGCAACGCGACCCTGTCGCTCGACCTCGACGCGCGCCACGCCGCCGGCCGCCGGGACCTCGGCTCCTCGTTCAACCTGCGCTGGGGCTTCTAGCTATCGCGAAAAGCCTTGCCTCAGGCGTTGCCGGCGAAGAGCTCGCGGCCGATGAGCATGCGGCGGATTTCGTTGGTGCCGGCGCCGATCGCGTAGAGCTTGGCATCGCGCAGCAGGCGGCCGGTGTCGAACTCGTTGATGTAGCCGTTGCCGCCCAGCGCCTGGATCGCTTCCAGCGCGACCTGCACGGACGCCTCGCTGGCGTGCAGCAGGCAGGCCGCCGCATCGACGCGCGACTTGTGGCCGGCGTCGTAGTCGCGCGCGACCTGGTACGCGTAGGCACGCGAGGACTGCAGCGCGGTGTACATGTCGGCGACCTTGGCCTGCATCAGCTCGAAGGTGCCGATCGGCGCGTCGAACTGGCGGCGTTCGCGCACGTAGGGCAGGGTGATGTCCATCGCCGCCTGCATCAGGCCGAGCGGGCCGCCGCTGAGCACGAGGCGCTCGGTGTTCAGGCCGGACATCAGCACGCGCACGCCCTGGTGGACTTCGCCCAGCACGTTTTCCGCGGGGATCCCGCAGTCCTCGAACACCAGTTCGCAGGTGTTGGAGCCGCGCATGCCGAGCTTGTCGAGCTTCTGCGCGGTGGAGAAGCCGCGCATGCCGCGCTCGACGATGAAGGCGGTCATACAGCGGCTGCCCGCGTCCTTGCCGGCGGTGCGCATGTAGACCACCAGCACGTCGGCCTCGGGGCCATTGGTGATCCACATCTTGTTGCCGTTGGCGACCCAGGTACCGTCCGCGCGTTGCTCGGCGCGGCACGACATCGAGCCGACGACGTCGGAACCGGCCCCCGGTTCGCTCATGGCCAGCGCGCCCTTCCACTCGCCGCTGCACAGCTTCGGCAGGTACTTCGCGCGCTGCGCCTCGTTGCCGTTGGCGTACAGGTTGTTGACGCAGAGATTGGAGTGCGCGCCGTAGCTCAGGCCGACGGAGCCGGACGCGCGCGAGATTTCCTCCATCGCCACGAGGTGGGCGAGATAACCCATCCCGCTGCCGCCATGCTGCTCGGGCACGGTGAGGCCGAGCAGGCCCATCTCGCCCAGCTTCGGCCAGAGGTCCTGCGGGAACGCATTCTCGTGGTCGATCGCGGCCGCACGCGGCGCGATCTCCGCCTGCGCGAAGCGGTTCACCGCCTCGCGCAACGCATCGATGTCCTCACCCAGCGGGAAAGGACGCATCAGTGCCCGCGGATTCGGCCCTGGAAGCGCGGCTTGGCGCGACCCAGCGGCAGCTTCAGCTTGCCCATCACCGCGATGCGCTCCTCGGCCATGCGATCGGCGGCCTTGTAGGTCGGGATGCCGTCGCGGTCGGAGATTTCGTAGATGCGGGTGAGGTTGTGGTAGATCGTCCGCATCATGCGCATCGCGCGCTCGCGGTTGTAGCCGGTGATTTCCAGCGCCACGTTCATCACGCCGCCCGCGTTCACCGCGTAGTCCGGCGCGTAGACGATGCCGCGCTTCTCGACTTCGTCGCCGATCGCGTTGGTCGCCAGCTGGTTGTTCGCCGCGCCGCAGATGACCTTGAACTTGAAGCGGGGCAGGGTCTGCTCGTTGACGGTGCCGCCCAGCGCGCAGGGCGAGTACACGTCGGCGTTGACGTCGTAGATCTCGTCCGGGCTCACGGCCTCGGCGCCGAATTCGGTGACGGCCTGGTCGATGCGGTCCTGGTGGATGTCGGTGACGAAGATCTTGGCGCCGCGCTCGCGCAGCAGCTTCACGTACTCCATGCCGACGTGGCCCAGGCCCTGCACGGCGTAGCTGTACTTGCCGACTTCCTCGTCGCCGAACTTCTTCTGCAGCGTCGCCATCAGGCCCTGCAGCGCGCCGTAGGCGGTGAACGGCGACGGATCGCCCGAGCCGCCGTGGACCTGGTGCACGCCGGTGACGTACTCGGTCTCCTTGAACACGAACTCCATGTCGTTGACGTCGATGCCGACGTCCTCGGCGGTGATGTAGCGGCCGCCCAGCGACTCGACGAACTGGCCGAACGCGCGGAACAGCGCCTCTGACTTGTCGGTGGCCGGGTCGCCGATGATCACGGCCTTGCCGCCGCCGATGTCGAGGCCGGCCACGGCATTCTTGTAGGT
Source organism: Luteimonas sp. (assembly GCA_035497155.1). Classification (GTDB taxonomy): domain Bacteria; phylum Pseudomonadota; class Gammaproteobacteria; order Xanthomonadales; family Xanthomonadaceae; genus Cognatiluteimonas. The sequence goes on along the minus strand of DATJDY010000086.1, from coordinate 4,086 downwards.
CATGCCGCGCGAGAGGCGCAGCACGTCGTTGAGCGCCTCGGCCTCGCTCTTGTACGGCCACATGCGCGTGCCGCCCAGCGCAGGGCCGAGCACGGTGTTGTGGATCGCGATGATGGCTTTCAGGCCCGCGTCCTTGTTGTGGCAGAAGACGACCTGCTCGTGGCCGAAGGTATCGAGGGTTTCGAAGATCATCGCGAGTGCGCTCCGCGCCGGCGGACCGGACCGCGGAAGGCGGCCGGGGCGTCGACTTTGTTGGATAAGTCTTTGATTCGGTGGGTAAAACCGGCGGTCCAGCTGATTGGGCTCCGGCCGCAGGGGCGATATTTTACGCGTCCCCGCCGGCAAAAGCCCGTGGCGACCCGGGGGAGCGGCCGGCCGCATGGCGCCGGGGGCGCTTCTGTATCCTCGCGGGATGACCGCATCCACACCCGCCGCCGCCGACGTCGCGCGCTGGCAGAAAGCCGAGGACCTCGTCGCCGCAGGGCGCATGGACGAGGCCGTCGAGGCCTACCGCGCGCTGCGCGACAGCGAGCAACTCGTCGTCCCGGCCGCACTGCGCCTGGCGCAGGTCGCCGCGGGCCGCGGCCGGCTGCGCGAGGCCGTCGCCTGCGCGCTGACGGCGTACCAGCTGCGCCGGCCGGAACCCGAATTGCTGTGCAGCGTGGCGCGCGTGCTCGGCCCGCTGGGCGAACTGCGCGCGATGTTCGCCTGCGCGCACGATTTCTCGGTGATGCGCGGCCGCAACCCGACCGCGATGCTCGAACTCGGCACGCTGCTGCTCGCGGCCGGATTCCCCAACGACGGCCTGCAGATGCTCGAGCGCGCGCGCAGCGCCGGTGCGAGCGGGCCGCAGTTGATGCTGTCGATGGCACATGCCCTGCACGAGACCGGCCGCGATGCGGAAGCGCGCGCAGCCTATGGCGCCTGCCTCGAAGCGGCGCCGGGCCTGGTGTCGGCGTGGCTCGGCCTGGCGGAAATCGGCGGCCGGAATACGGAAGGCGAGCGCCGGCTCGCGGAGATCCTGGCCGAGTTGCTCGAACGCGACGGGAACAACGAGGCGGGCGCGCGACTGGATTACGCGCTGTTCCACCTGCTCGACCGCAGCGCCGGCGCGGGCGAAGCGTGGGGCGCGCTCGAGCGCGGGATGCGGCTGCAGCGCGTTGCGCTTTCCCGGTACGACCCGGCGGCGGAGCTGGCGGTGCTCGAGCACGTCGCGGCGGTGCGCGTGGACGCTGCGGCAGACGCGGACGCAGGCGCGGCAGCGACCTCGCAGCGGGGGCAGCAGCAGCGGGGGCGGCAATCGCCCTCGCCATCGCAGGACGGCCCCGCGCCGGTGTTCCTCGTCGGCCTGCACGCGCGGGCGATCGCCGCGCTCGGCAAGCTGCTGGCGCGTCATCCGCAGGTGGCCGACATCGGCGAGGCGCGCGATTTCGTGCAGCAGATGCGCTGGTGCGCCGACGCGATCGGCGCGCCGCGGCTGGACCTGGACCTGGCGCGGCGCGCGGACGCCATCGACCACGCGATGCTCGGCGAGCGCTATCGCGCGCACACCGCATGGCGTTCGATGGGCAAGCCGGTCGTGCTCGATCGCAATCCGGCGAACTTCGCGAACGTCGCGCACATCGCGCGCGCCTTGCCGAACGCGCGCATCCTGCACCTGTCGGCCGCGCCGATGGTCACGTGCTTCGCCGCGATGTCCACCTGGACCGACCCCGAAGCCCCGTGGAGCCACGACCAGGCCGAGACCGCCGAGTACTACCGCGCGTACCGCCGCCTGATGGCGCACTGGCGCAGCGAATTCCCGTCGCGCGTGCTCGACGTGCGCCAGGACGAGTTGCTGGCGGATCCGGCGACGGTGCTGGAAGAAGTGCTGCGCTTCTGCGGGCTGAACCTCGCCGCCACGCCGAAGCTGGCCGAAGGCGCGGCGTCGCTGCTGGGCGAGGGCCTCGCCGCACCGCAGCGCTGGCGGCGCTACGAGGAGCCGCTCGCGCCGCTCAAGGCCGGCCTGGGCGCGCTCGCCTACTGAGGTTTCGCCGGCGCCTTGAACTTCGCGCAGGGATCCTCGCGCTTGAAGGCGGGCACGACTTCGGCGCGGTCGAAGTGCGGAACCTCCGCGGCATCCTCGACGAAGCCGATCGATTCCGATGCGATGCCGCGCTCGCGCAACCAATACGCCACGGCGAAGTCGCGGCGCACGTGCCCGTTGCCCGCGATCAGCACGACGCCCGTGCCCGGATGCGCCGCAAGCGCGCCGGCGACGACATCGGCCATCGCGACATCGCGCGCGACCTGCGCGGTGGCCATCGGCGCGAGCATGTCGTCCGGGAGCATGCCGCAATGGCCGGCGCGCACCTCGTCGACCTGCGGCTGGAGCACATCGGCCGGCACAGGACGGTCGTAGCCATGCTCGACGATCTTGCCGGCGTCGGCGCGCGACAGGTTCGCCGCGTACAGCGGCAGGTGCTCGCGCAGCGCGAGGTCGATCACCGGCGCGTACAACGCCCAGTTCCATCCGGCCTTGGCCGGCGCCGCCATGGCGACGACGCAGGCAGCGTCCTGGCAGGCCTGCTGCGCGCGATCGAGGTCGGGCTGGCGCTCGCGGTCGAACTGCTCCATCGCGATCGCCGGGCGCCAGCCGGCGTCGATGCGCTTGCGCAGCAGGTCGAAGCGGGCGCGGTGGCCGTCGGGGTTGTCGTGGACTTCGCCGAGCAGCAGCACCGTCGGCGCGGCGGCCCGCGCCGCCTGCGTGGCGGGCCTCGCCTGCGCGATCGCGGCCGGCACCGGCGATGCCGCGAGGGCGCTGGCGAGCAGGGCAGGCAGGAGATTCGTTCTGGCAGGCATCGCGTGGCTCCCCGCGCGCCGGAGGGCGCCGGGCCAGCCTATCAGCCCCGGCGCTACAATCGCGGGATGACCACGAATTCCGCCCCCCGGGCCGCCAATCCGGCCGCCACCGCCACCCCGCAGGCCGACAGCGCCACGCCGCTGCGCTTCGTCACCGCCGCCAGCCTGTTCGACGGCCACGACGCCGCGATCAACATCATGCGTCGCCTGATCCAGGCCCAGGGCGCGGAAGTCGTCCACCTCGGCCACAACCGCTCGGTCGAGGACGTCGTGCGCGCGGCGCTGCAGGAAGACGCCGACGGCATCGCGCTGTCCTCTTACCAGGGCGGCCACGTCGAATACCTCAAGTACATGGTCGACATGCTGCGCGAGCGCGACGCCGGCCACATCAAGGTGTTCGCGGGCGGCGGCGGCACGATCACGCCGGAGGAGATCCGCGAGCTCGAGGCCTACGGCGTCGAGCGCATCTACCACCCCAACGACGGCATGCACATGGGGCTGGTGGCGATGATCGAGGACGTCGTGCGGCGCGCGGAGTCGGCGCGGTTGCCGGTCGAGACGCCGCACAAGGTCGACTTCGGCGACGAGATCGAAATCGGACGGATGCTGTCCGCGATCGAAGAGGGCGCGCTGTCCGAGGCCGAACTCGCGCGCCTGCGCAAGGAATGGCAGCTGGCCGGCGGCCGCACGCCGGTGGTGGGCATCACGGGGACCGGTGGCGCCGGCAAGTCGTCCGTCACCGACGAGCTGCTGAACCGCTTCCTGGCCTCGTTCCCCGAGATGCGCATGGCCGTCATCTCGGTCGATCCGACGCGACGCCGCACCGGCGGTGCGCTGCTCGGCGACCGCATCCGCATGAACTCGCTGCGGTCGAAGCGCGTGTTCATGCGTTCGATGGCCACGCGCCGCCAGCACGCCGCGACCAACGTGGTGCTGCAGGACTGCATCGCGTTCCTGAAGTCGCTGGGCTACGACCTGGTGATCGTCGAGACCGCCGGCATCGGCCAGAGCGACTCGGAGATCGTCGACCTGGTCGATTTCCCGATGTACGTGATGACCAGCGACTTCGGCGCGCCCAGCCAGCTCGAGAAGATCGACATGCTGGACTATGCCGAACTCGTCGTGCTCAACAAGTTCGACAAACGCGGCGCCGAGGACGCGCTGCGCGACGTGCGCAAGCAGTGGAAGCGCAACCGCGTCGCCTTCGCCACCAAGGACGAGGACATCCCGGTCTATCCGACGATT
>DATJDY010000085.1:0-3502 GCA_035497155.1 Luteimonas sp. | reverse complement strand
GATCGCGCTGGGTGCGGGTGTCGCCGTCGTCGTTGCGGTGCCCGCCGGTTGCGCGGCTGCTTGTCCCGGCGTGGGCGCATCCGCCGGCAACGTCGTTGGCGTTGGCGTGGCAGGCCCGCGCATCACGAAATACACCACGTTCGCGCCGAGCAGCAGCCCCGCCAGGAAAAGAAGGAAACCCTTCATCGCGTCACTCCTGCAGCAGCGCGGCCGTTCCCGCGGCGATGGCGCCCGCAACCGCCTGCGCGTCCCAGTTGGTCAACCGGATGCAACCGTGCGACTGGGTCTTGCCGATCGTCGCCGGTTCAGGCGTGCCGTGGATGCCGTAGTGCGGCTTCGAGAGGTCCATCCAGACCACGCCGACCGGATTGTTGGGGCCGGCCGCGATCGTCGCTTTCGAGTGCGACGCGTCGGCATCCCAGAACAGCGCGGGGTTGTAGTGGAACTCGGGATCGCGGGCGACGCCCTGGATCTTCCACTTGCCGACAGACAGTGGATCATGGCTGCTGCCCGACGTCGCCGGATAGCGCGCGTACAGCTTGCCCGCATCGTCCTCGAGCGCGACGCTCGCATCGGACGCGTCCACCACCATCCGTGCGGCCTTCTGCAGCGGCGCCGTGCCGTGCACGTTGGGCACCGCGATGGTGGTGCCCGCGGCGAAGTCCTTGCCGGGGTTGAGCTTGTGCAGCAGCTCCGGACTTGCGTGGAAGCGCTCGCCGAGCATCTCGTCGAGCGATGCGTAACCCAGCCGCTCGAGCTTCGACTTTTCCATCATGTCCGTGGGCACGGGCATGTAAGGGCCCGCCGCATCGGCCTCGGTGATCGTGTAGTCCACGAGCGTCGGTGCCGCGTCCGCCTCCAGCGCGCGCCAGGTGGCGTCGTCGAGCGCGCCGTCGCCGGACAGGTCGTGCGCGCGCTGGAAGGCGGCGACCGCGCGCCGCGTGTTGCTGCCGCTCGCGCCATCGATCTGGCCCGGCCCGAAATGCGCGCGGTCGAGCAGCACCTGCGCGCGCAGCGCGCCATCGCGCGAAACCTCGGCGTCGGCGGCCGATGCCGCAAGCGATTGCGAGGGTTCCCACCCGGCGGAGTCGGGCGACGAAGTCTTCACTGGCGCGTTCGCGTTGGCGGCTGTGGAATCCGCGGCGACGGTGTCGGCAGCCGCGCGCACGTTGGCGAAGGTGGTGGATGCGGGCTGCTGCTGCGCATCGGCGCGTATCGGCGAGGCCGCGAGCACGAGCGCGATCGCGAGGAGGGCGGTGGCGGGAACTGCATGCATCGGGACGGCACCTCTGGAAGATGCGTCGATGCTGGCGGTCGTGGCTTCGTGGTCGCGTGAATGCGCCAGGCCGCAGTGCGGCGCGTGCCACCATGAAGTGGTGGCCGGGGAGGGAGTCGAACCCCCGACACGGGGATTTTCAATCCCCTGCTCTACCAACTGAGCTACCCGGCCGGAATCGCGAAGTGGGGCGCGGCGGCCGTTTCACGAGGCCGCGATGATACGGATGCAGCCCCGGCGGGGCAAGCCGCATGGGGGCTGAACAGCGGTGCGCCGGCCATGCGCCGGGCGCCTCGACCCGGAGCAAGATGGCATCGCACCCCTTCCGAGAGGTCCATGCCATGCGTATCGCCCACCTCCTCCTTCCGGCTGCCTCCCTGCTGCTCCTGGCCGCGTGCGCCACGACCCGCATGGACGATCCGCAGAAACTTGCGCTGTACCAGGGCCACGCCGGCGCCCCGGTCAAATCCATCCGCTACGTCGACCCGATCGGCTGGGAGCGGATCGACAACTTCCATCTCGTCCTGAATGTCCGCCCGCGGGAGTCGTGGCTGGTCGCGATGACGGGCCCCTGCCTGGACTGGGGCAGCGGCGACCAGGCGATTTCCATCAGCCACAACGGCGGCATGGTCAATCCGGGCCTCGACAGCGTGAACTTCCCGCGCTCGCGGATCTCGTGCCGGATCGGCGAAATCCGCCTGGTCGATCCGGTCGCGGTGCGGGATGCGCGCAACGCGCTCGCCGCGACGCCGTGAACGCGGCTGAGGCGCGGCGTCGAGCCGCGCCTCAGGCGATCGGCGGGGCCACGTAACCTTCGGGTTTGGCCGCGCCACCGCCGAACAGGAATTTCTCCATCTCGCCTTCGAGGAAGGCGCGATGCTTCGGGTCCAGCGGCGACAGCCGGTTCTCGTTGATCAGCATGGTCTGGTGCGCCAGCCACGCGGCCCAGGCGGCCTTGCCGACGTGCGCGTACACGCGCTTGCCCAGTTCGCCGGGCCAGGGCACGAAGTCCAGGCCCTCGGTTTCGCGTTGCTCGTATTCGCAGAAGACGCTGCGGCTCATCGGGAGGGCTCCATGCGGATCAGCTTGCGGATGGGCGCCGGGATGCCGAGCGAATCGAATTCGTGCGGCGCGACCCAGCGCAGGTCGCCATTGTCCGCCACCGCGGCGCGCGCGGCCACCTCGCGCCAATGCATGGGTTGCAGCAGCAACCGGTAGTGGGTGAAGCCGTGCGCGACCGGCGCGAGCGGTTCGGCCGCGTCGTAGTCGCCGGCGATGTGCGCGGCGAACCATTCGCGGGCCTGCGCGTGGCCTTCGGCTTCCGGCACGGACCAGAGTTGCGCCCAGACGCCGGTGGCGGGACGACGCTGCAGCAGGATGCGGCCTTCGGCATCGCGCAGCAGCAGGACCAGCGCCTCGCGTTCGGGCAGCGGCTTGCCGGGCTTCGGCGTCGGCAACTGTTCGACGCGACCCTCGCGCAACGCGACGCAATCCGCTTGCAGCGGGCAGATCGCGCAGGCGGGTGAGTGGCGCGTGCACAGCGTGGCGCCGAAATCCATCTGCGCCTGCGTGTAATCGGCCAGGCGTGCATCGGGCAGGTGCGCCTCGGCCAGCGTCCACAACGCGCGTTCGACCGCCGGCGTGCCGGGCCAGCCGTCGATGCCGTGGTAACGCGCGAGCACGCGCTTGACGTTGCCGTCGAGGATCGGGAAGCGGTCGCCCCAGGCCTGGGCGAGGATCGCGCCGGCGGTGCTGCGGCCGATGCCCGGCAGCGCGACGAGCGCATCGAGGTCGCGCGGCAGTTCGCCGCCGTGGAGCGCCATGCAGGCGCGCGCCGCGGCGTGCAGGTTGCGCGCGCGGGCGTAGTAGCCGAGGCCGGACCACAACGCGAGCACGTCGTCGAGCGGTGCGCGGGCGAGCGACGGCAAGTCCGGGAATGCGGCGACGAAACGCTGGAAATACGGGATCACGACCTGCACCTGCGTCTGCTGCAGCATCGCCTCCGACAGCCAGGTGCGGTAGGGCGCGCGCGGATGCTGCCAGGGCAGGTCGTGGCGGCCGTTGCGGTCGAACCAGGCGAGCAGGGTGTGCGCGAAGGCGTCGCCCGCCGGCCTGGCACCGGGCGCCAGGGTCGTCTTAGCGCGGGGCATCCGCGACCTCGGGCGAGGACAGCGTCGCTTCGACGCCTTCCAGGCGCGCGCCATCCAGTTCCAGCAAGGGCGCATG
>DATJDY010000084.1:0-1582 GCA_035497155.1 Luteimonas sp. | reverse complement strand
GACATCGCTCGACGTCGGATACCTGCGTTGCGGGACCGAGGCCGTGTCTGCTGCAGCCGCAGGGATTGGGCCAACGGCGCACTCGAGTTCCATCCCGCTTGCTCACCACGGTTCCGGGCATGATCCAGCTCAGCTACAGCAGCTTCGGCCTCACCAACCTGCCGTTCCTGGAGGCCATCGACGCCGTGGCCCGGGCCGGCTACGCCGGCATCGAGCTGTCCTTCCACCGCGAGCAGTTCAACCCGTTCGACCTCGACGACGCCGACCTCGACACCGTGCGCAAGCGACTGGATGCGGCGCGCATCGTGCCGGCCTGCGTGGCCACCGCCTCGCACTTCTTCACCCCGTCGCGGCCGCACGAACCGTCGCTGCTGTCACTCGACGTGGCCGGGCGCAAGCGCCGCATCGACCTCGTCAAGCGCGGCATCCGCGTGGCCCGCCGGCTGGGCGTCAGGCTGGTCACTTTCGGCAGCGGCTTCCTGCGCGAGGAACACGTACGCCAGCCGCAACTCGATCCGGGCGAGCTGCTGGCAGACAGCATCCGCGAATGCCTGCGCGAGATCCGCGACGACGAGGACATCACGCTGCTGATCGAACCCGAGCCGGGCATGTACATCGAGACGCTGGATCAGTGGCTGGCGCTGATCCGCGCGGTCGGCTCGCCCCGCTTTGCGCTGCACATCGACATCTGCCACGCCTACTGCTCGGAACCGGACTACATCGGCGCGCTGGCGCAGGCGGCGCCGTTCGCCCGCTACCTGCACATCTCCGACGCGCGCGAGGGTCGCAACCTGCGCATCGTGCGGGACGATGCCGTGCCGGACCTCGACCTGGAGGCCGCCAGCACGCTGGTCTACTTTCCCGACACGGCGGACTACCTGCTGCTGGATCACCGGCATCCGCTCTACTTCTGCGACGACCAGCCCGACCCGACGCGGCGTCGGCGCATCGACGCCCTGCGGGCGCAGGCCGGCATCGATCGGCCTGCGGGCCTGGTCGATTACGGCAGCCTGTACGCCGGCGCCTCGCCGCTGGACGACGAGATCTTCACCTGGCTGATCTCGGTGCCGGGCCTGAGCTTTGACGTGCTCGAACGGGCCTGGCCGATCGCCGCCCACCTGCGCGGCGTGCGCGGCCCGGCGCTGTTCGAACGGATGGTCGCCAACACGCGCACCGGCATCGTGCATTTCCACGAGATTCCCGGCGAAGGCACGCTGGATCTGGCCGCCAGTTTCAAGGCGCTGAACGAGCACGGCTTCGACGGCTTCGGCTCGGTCGAGCTCTACCACCACGTCGAGGGCTGGCAGCAAGCCCTCGACGACAGCCACCGCCACCTGGCCGCGATCGCGCAGCCGGCGTGAACGCGCCCGGCCGTTCCACCGAGCAATCAGCATGATCGACTTCGAGGCACTGGGCTGGCGCAGCGACACCGTCGGCGAACTGGACCATCGCCGGCTGAAGGCGCCCAGCGTCAAGCTGCGCGGCGCCCACGTGGGAGAGGCGGGTGACATCGTCTACACCATCGACCTGCGCCTGCGCCGGCCGAACGCCGACGCCTGCCTGTCGGGCACCGAGCTGCATT
>DATJDY010000083.1:0-10117 GCA_035497155.1 Luteimonas sp. | reverse complement strand
GTCGCGCAGCCGCGCCACGTACTTGGCCGGCTCCCAGTACTGCACCTGCGAATCCCACAGGCCGGTGCCGACGAACATCGCGGGATAGGCCTTCGCCGCAAGGTTGTCGTACGGCGAATACGACAGCATGTAGTCGTAGGCCTTCTTCTTCGCCGGGTTGCCCCATTCGTCGTATTCGTTGGTGGTGAGCGGGATCGATGCGTCGAGCATCGTCGTCACCACGTCCACGAACGGCACCTGCGCGAGGATCACGCGGTACTTCTCCGGCGCCATGTTCGCGATCGCGCCCATCAGCAGGCCGCCGGCGCTGCCGCCATGCGCGGCCACGCGATCCTTCGCCGCGTAACCCTGCTGCACCAGGAAATCGGTGACGTCGATGAAGTCGGTGAACGTGTTCTTCTTGTGCAGCAGCTTGCCGTCGTCGTACCAGCGACGACCCATTTCCTGGCCGCCGCGGATGTGGGCGATGGCGTAGACCATGCCGCGGTCGAGCAGGCTCACCGTCGTGGCGCTGAAGGTCGGGTCGGTCGAATGGCCGTAGCTGCCGTAGGCGTACTGCAGCAGCGCGGCCGTGCCGTCCTTCCTGAAACCCTTGCGATAGACGACCGACACCGGCACCTTCGTGCCGTCGCGCGCGGTCGCCCACAGGCGCTCGGTGACGTATTGCTCCGGGTCGTAGCCCGGCACCGGCTGGCGCTTGAGCAGGCGGCGCTCGCCGGTCGCCATGTTCAGCTCGTACGTGGTCTCCGGCGTCGTCATCGACGTGTAGCCATAGCGCAGCCACGGCGTGTCGTGCTCGGAGTTGTCGTCCAGGCCCATCGAATAGGCCGTTTCCTGGGCCTGCACGTACTCGCTCGTGCCGTCGGCCTTGAGCAGGCGGAGGCGCTCGAGGCCGCCGGAGCGCTCGGCGATGACGGTGTAGTCGTCGAACAGCTCGTAGCCGTCGATGTAGACGTCTTCGTCGTGCGGCACCAGGTCCACCCAGTCCTTGCGCGAAGTGCTGGCGTCGGGTGCGGTGACGAGCTTGAAGTTGGTGGCGTCGTCCGCGTTCGTGCGGATGACCCAGCGACCGTCGATGTGGTCGGCGTCGTATTCGACGTCGCGCTCGCGCGGCGCCAGCACGCGGAACTCGCGCGGATCGGACGCAGGCGCGCAGCGCCACTCGGACATGGTGGTGCTGCCCAGGTCGATGCAGATGTACTTGTCGTCGCGGGTGCGACCCAGGCCCATGTAGAAGGTGTCGTCGGCCTCCTCGTAGACCAGCGTGTCCTCGCTCACCGGCGTGCCGAGCACGTGGCGCTTGGTGCGGCGGCCGAGCAGCGTCTCCGGGTCGTTCTCGACGTAGAACAGCGTGCGGTTGTCGTCGGCCCAGGTGGTGTACCAGGCCACGTTCGCCAGCACTTCCGGATAGACCTCGCCGGTCTCGAGGTTGCGGAAATGCAGCGTATACATGCGCCGGCCGACGTCGTCCTGGGTCCAGGCGACGATGCGGTTGTCCGGCGAGACGTCGTAGTCGGCCAGGCTGAAGTAATCCTTGCCGGCGGCCATGGCGTTGACGTCGAACAGGAGCTCCTCGCCGGGCGCGCCTGCGTCGTTGAGCTTCTGCACCGCGATCGCGTCCATCCCGGCGGCGTCGCGGCGTCGCGCGTGGATCGGGTAATCCTTGCCGGTCTCGTAGCGCGCGTAGTACCACCAGCCGCGCTCGCGGTACGGCACGGAGCTGTCGTCCTGCTTGATGCGGCCGACGATCTCGCCGTAGAGCGCCTCCTGCACCGGCTTGGTCGGCGCCAGCACCGCGTCGGCGTAGGCGTTCTCCGCGCCGAGGTAGGCAAGCAGCGCCGGATCCTTGCGGGTGTCGTCGCGCAGCCAGTAGTACTCGTCCTGGCGTTCGGCGCCGAAGGGCGCGCGCACCACGTGCGGCTTGCGGGCGACGTCGGGCGGTTGCGGCAGGTCGGAGGCGTTGGCGGGCTGGGTCATCAGGATCGGCAGCAGGAGGGAGATGGCGAAAAGGAGCGTTGCGGGCAGGCGCGTGGCGCGGACGGCAGGCGCGTGGTCCATCACGGCGCTTCCTTGCCGCCGAGCGTCTTCCACAGGAACGCGTAGGTCAGCGCCCACACGTGCGCCTGTTGCGCATTCGTCGCGCCGGCGCCGTGGCCGCCCTCGGTGTTCTCGTAATAGCGCACGTCCTTGCCGGCCGCGAGCATCTTCGCCGCCATCTTGCGCGCGTGGCCCGGGTGCACGCGGTCGTCGCGCGTCGTGGTCCAGATGAACGTCGGCGGGTACTGCTTCGCCGGGTTGAATAGCTGGTAGGGCGAGAACGACTTGATGTAGTCCCAGTCGGCGGTGTCGGGGTCGCCGTACTCGGCCATCCACGATGCGCCGGCGAGCAGGTGGCTGTAGCGTTTCATGTCGAGCAGCGGCACCTGCACGACGACCGCACCGAACAACTCGGGATACTGCGTGAGCATGTTGCCGACGAGCAGGCCGCCGTTGCTGCCGCCCATGATGCCCAGGTGCGCGGGCGAGGTGATGCCGTGCGACGCGAGTTCCTTCGCGACCGCGGCGAAGTCCTCGTAGGCCTTGTGCCGGTTCTGCTTCAGCGCGGCCTGGTGCCAGCGCGGGCCGTATTCGCCGCCGCCGCGGATGTTCGCGACGACGTAGACGCCACCCCGTTCCAGCCAGCCCTTGCCGACGACGCCGGAATACGCCGGCGTCAGCGAGATCTCGAAGCCACCGTAGCCGTACAGCAGCGTCGGTTGCTTGCCGTCGTGCGGCACGCCCTTGCGGTGGACGATGAAGAACGGCACGCGGGTGCCGTCCTTGCTGGTGGCGAAATGCTGCTCGAGCACGAGGTTCGCGGCGTCGAATTCGGCCGGCATCGACTTCAGCGCTTCCGGCGCCTGGCCGGTGGCGCCCGTTCCCAGTTCCGAGAGCGACAGCGTCGTCGGCGTCACGTAATCGGTGGCGGTCAGCCACACCGCATCGCTTTCGTCGCGATCCACCGCGGACACACCCAGCGTGCCGATCTTCGGCGCGCCGACGAAGTCAGACGCCTGCCATGCCACCGCCGCGCCAGCGGCGTCGGCGGGTGGCGTCAGCACGCGCAGGCGGTTCTTGACGTCGTCGAGCACGTTCAGCACCACGTGCGACTTCGTCCAGGTGTAACCCTCGAGCGACGTGGTGTCGGTCGGCTCGAACAAGGCGACGAAATCGCGCTTGCCGGCCATGAACGCATCGAAGCCGGTGGCGATCAGCGCGCCAGAAGGCCACGTCTTCCCGCCGACGGTCCACGGATCGCGGAGCTGCAGCAGCAGCCACGGGCCCTGCACGTCCTTGTTCGCGGAATTCGGCGCGTCGACCTTGGCGAGCTTGCCGTCGGCGCCGCGCAGGTACAGCTCGTCGTTGTAGAAGGCGATGGTGCGGTTGACGAAATCGCGTTCGTAGCCCGGGGTGTCGTCGTGGCTGGCGGCGATGTACATGTCCTCGGGCGTGCCCTCGTACACGACCTGCGCGTCGGACATCGGCGTGCCGCGCTTCCATTCCTTGACGATGCGCGGATAGCCGGACTTGGTCATCGCGCCGTCGCCGAAGTCGGTGTAGACGTACACCGTGTCCTCGTCGATCCAGGACAGCGCGCCCTTGGACTCGGGGCGCGAGAAGCCGCCGTCCACCCACTGCTTCGTTTCGAGGTCGAACTCGCGGGTCACGTCGGCATCGGAACCGCCGTGCGACAGCGCCACCAGGCAGCGCTTGTACGCCGGCTTCAGGCAATCCGCGCCATGCCACACCCAGTTGCCCTTCTCGACCTTGTCGAGCGCGTCGAGGTCGATCACCGTTTCCCACTTCGGGTCGGGCTTGCGGTATTCCTCCAGCGTGGTGCGGCGCCACAGGCCGCGCACGTGCTGCGCGTCCTTCCAGAAGTTGTAGTAGTAGTCGCCGATCTTGCCGACGTAGGGGATCTTCGCGTCCGAATCGAGGATCGCGAGGATGTCCGATTGCAGCTTCGCGAAGCCGGGCGTGGCGGCGAGCTCGGCGTCGGTGCGCGCGTTCTGCTGCTTCGCCCAGCCCAGCGCCTTGTCGCCGGTGACGTCCTCGAGCCAGAGATAGGGATCGGCGGCGGCCTGCGGGTCGACCACGGCGGTCTCCTGGGGATCGGGCTGGCCGGCGGCGAAAACGGGGGCGGCGGCGAGCAGGGTGGCGGGAAGCAGCACGGCAGTGAAGAGGGCCGCCGCGGGCCGCGTGGAGGCCCGCGCGCGAGGCGCGTTCGTCGGAAGCGTCATGTCGTTGGCATCGGGTCGAAAATGGACCGCCAACCTAACATTTCCGCCCGGTTCGCGCCCCCGAAACGGCTGCCTGGTCCGCCTCCGAAGACGCCCCGGATGCGCCGTCGCGGTCCGTGAGATGGGTGCCGCGCAAGGTGGTGGCGTCCACCCTGGAGAGCCGCCATGTCCCGACCGACCGCACGCACTGCCCTGGCCAATGCGCCCCTCCCCGATCCGCGGCTCGTCGCGGCGCTGCGCCAGGTGCTCTTCGCCGGCATCGCGCTGGTGCTGGTGATCCCGGCCGCGCGCGGCCACAGCCAGTGGTTCGGCGCCTGGCCGCTCTGGCTGGTGGCGATGCCGGCGATGAGCCTGTGGGCGCTGCACCGCTTCCCGATGCCGGGCCTGCGCGGTCGCGTTGCCGGCGTCCCGGCGGCGAGCCGCGCGCCGGCCAAGCCGCGGCGCAGCGGGCCGCAGGCGCGGCGGCGGCGTCAGTACCCGGCCGCGTCGAGGGCCTTCTCGGCCTCGGCCCGTCCGATGTCGATGAGTTCGGCCGCGCGCCAGAACTCGTAGAACTGGCAGGCATCGCGCGGGATCCGGATCACCAGTTCCGGCGGATCGAGCGCGAGCTCGACCCGCGCGATCTGCGCCTGCATCGTGTCGAGCGAGCGCGACATCAGCTCGACCAGGCCGATCGCCGTGCGGCCGGTCGGAAGACCCCGGTCCGCGTCGCCATCGTGCCGACCCTCGTCATCGTGACCGTGGCCGACGTGGCTGCCGATCCAGTCGCCGACGCGCTCCAGCCAGCCTTCGTGTTCCTCCGGATTCGCCGGCCCAGGCATCTGCGACGGACCCGGCTGCGCGGGATGCCCCGGTGGCCGCTCCGGCCAGCTGTGCATGTCGACCGCGACCAGCCGATGCGCCCCGGACAGGCGCGTCGCCGTGATCGGCAGCGGCGCCAGCAGGCCGCCGTCCACCAGCAATCGTCCGTCCACCTCGTGCGGCGTGAACAGGCCGGGGATCGCGAACGAAGCGCGCAACGCATCCCACAACGGCCCGCTGCGCAACCACACGACGCGCTGGCGCTGCAGGTCCACCGCTACCGCGGTGAACAGCTTCGGCAGCGATTCGATCGGCGGATTGCCCACCACTTCGCGCATCGCCGCGACCAGGCGCTCGCCGCGCAGCAGGCCGGCCAGGCCGAGGCCCGGGTCGAGCAGGCGCAGGAAATGGTTGCGGTCCATGCGCAGCAGCTGTTCGCGGAATTCGGCGAGCTTGCCCGCCGCATAGATGCCGCCGACCAGCGCGCCGCTGGACGAGCCGGACACCGCAACCACGTCCAGCCCGCGCGCCTCGAGCGCCTCGATCACGCCGATCTGGGCGAAGCCGCGGGCGCCGCCAGCGCCCAGGACCAGCGCGACCTTCTCGCCGCGGCGGGCGTTCGGAGGAGCCTTGCCTTCGGCGCTGGAATCGACCATGGCCCGGCGGCGCGCGCGCTCAGCGCTCGTAGTTCGCCAGCGCGAGCTGCAGCAGCGAGCGTGCCTGCTCGCGCAGCGACGGCGGCTCGGTGATCTCGGCGTCGCTGCCGTAGTGCAGCACGTCCATCAGCAGCTCGCGTGCATTGCTGTACGGCACCTTCAGCTCGTAGCGCCCGTCCGGCAGGTAGCGGCCCTGCTGCTGCGAGTGCCAGTGCTCGTCGGCGACCCAGCGCGCGGCGCGCTCGTTGAACACGATCGTGGCCCAGCCCTTCGGCGCGCCGGAAAAAATGCCGTAGCTGCCGGAAAGATGCGCGTTGAGCGTGTCCTCGTCGATGTCGCGCGCTTCCGCGTCGAGCATGCGCGCGTTGCCGATGCGGTCCACGGAAAAGCTGCGCAGGCCCTCGCGTTCGTGGTCCCAGGCGTCCAGATACCAGTTGTCGCGGTAGTGGGTGATGCGCTGCGGCGACACCGTGCGCTTCGTCTTCTCGCCGGTGGAACGCGCGCGGTATTCGAACACGAGCTGGCGGCGCTCCAGCACCGCCGAGCAGACGATGCGGAACGCGGCCTCGTCCATCTTGCGGGTGCGGTGCGGGATGACGCGGACGCGCTCGACCGGCCAGCGCTTGCCGCCGCCGGAATGCTCGTCGAGCAGCTTCTCGATCCGCTGCTGCAGCGGCGCCAGCGCGTTCGAGAGCATGCCGCCGCCGCTGCGCGACAGCAGCTGCTGCGCGGCGAGCAGCGCGTGCAGTTCCTCTGAGTTGAGCCACAGGCCGGGCAGCTCGA
The DNA here is from genome assembly GCA_035497155.1 of Luteimonas sp. Lineage (GTDB taxonomy): Bacteria > Pseudomonadota > Gammaproteobacteria > Xanthomonadales > Xanthomonadaceae > Cognatiluteimonas. The sequence goes on along the minus strand of DATJDY010000083.1, from coordinate 3,597 downwards.
AGCGGTCGCCCTCGCTCGGGTCGTAGCGGAAACCGGCATCGCCGTCCCCGACCACCGGTGCCATCAGCGCATCGCGCAGGAAGGCCAGGTCGCGGTAGACGGTGGCGCGCGAGCAGCCCAGTTCCTCCTGGAGCCGCGGCACGGTGACCGGGTAGCGGGCGCCACGGAGGATGCGGTGCAGGGCGATGATGCGTTCGTAGCGGTCCATGGGCGGATTATGGCGCGAGCCGGGGCCGACATGCACAATGCCCCGATGCACGAGCCGAAGCTCAACACCTCCCCCTCCCCGGGCGACGAGGTGAAGACCACGACCTGCTACATGTGCGCCTGCCGCTGCGGCATCAAGGTGTGGCTGAAGGACGGTCGCGTCCGCTACATCCAGGGCAACCCGGAACACCCGGTCAACCAGGGCGTGCTTTGCGCGAAGGGCTCGGCCGGGATCATGCAGCACTATTCGCCGGCACGGCTGGAAAAGCCGCTGCTGCGGGTGGGCGAGCGCGGCTCCGGCGAATTCCGCGAGATCGAGTGGGAAGAGGCGCTGCAGCTGGCGACCTCGTGGCTGGCGCCGCTGCGCGCGAACGACCCCGACGGCCTGGCGTTCTTCACCGGCCGCGACCAGTCGCAGGCGCTCACCGGCTGGTGGGCGCAGCAGTTCGGCACGATCAACTATGCGGCGCATGGCGGCTTCTGCTCGGTCAACATGGCCGCGGGCGGCATCTACACGATCGGCGGTTCGTTCTGGGAATTCGGCGAGCCGGACTGGGAGCACACGCAGTACCTGATGCTGTGGGGCGTGGCCGAGGACGACGACTCGAACCCGATCAAGCTCGGCCTCGGCAAGCTCAAGGCGCGCGGCGCCAAGATCGTGGCGGTGAATCCGGTGCGCAGCGGCTATGGCGCGATCGCGGACGAATGGATCGGCATCCGGCCCGGCACCGACGGGCTGCTCGCCTTCGCGCTGGTGCACGAGCTGCTGCGCAGCGACCGCATCGACCTCGATTACCTCGTGCGCTACGCGAACGCGCACTGGCTGGTGCTGCACAATCCCGGCGGCGCCGACGACGGCCTGTTCGCGCGCGATGCGGAAGGCCGGCCGCTGTGCATCGACCGCAACACCGACGCGGCGGTGGACGCGGGCGCGATCGACATCTCGCCCGCGGTCGTCGGCGAATGCACGTTGCCGGACGGGCGCCGCGCGGTGCCGGTGTTCCAGCTCGTCGCCGAGCGCTACCTCGATGCGCAATATTCGCCGGACGCGGTGAGCGAACGCTGCGGCGTGCCGGCCGACACGATCCGGCGCATCGCGCGCGAACTCGCGGCTGCAGCATTCGACAGCAAGCTGTCGCTGCCCGTCGCCTGGACCGATGCCTGGGGCCGCGAGCACGCCGAGATGGTCGGCCGGCCGGTGGCGATGCACGCCATGCGCGGGATCAGCGCGCACAGCAACGGCTTCCACACCTGCCGCGCGCTGCACCTGCTGCAGCTGCTGCTCGGCGCGGTGGACGCACCCGGTTCGTTCCGCTACCAGCCGCCCTACCCCAAGCCGATCCCGTTGCCGAACCGGCCGGGAGGCACGCGGCGCGAGGACGGCACGCTCGACGCCGGCCCGCTCGGCTTCGTGCACGGGCCGGAAGACCTGCTGGTGGATGTGGAAGGCAACCCGCGCCGCATCGACCACGCATTCTCGTGGGGGTATCCGCTGGCCGCGCACGGCATGATGCACACGCTGCTGCGCAACGCCTGGGCGGGCAACCCGCGCAAGATCGACACCCTGTTGATGTTCATGGCCAACATGGGCTGGAACTCGGCGATGAACACGGGCGAGACGCTGCGCTTCCTCACCGACAAGGACGAAAGCGGCGAGTACCGCATCCCGCGCATCATCTACTCCGACGCATATGCGTCGGAGACGGTGGCGTACGCGGACCTGGTGCTGCCGGACACGACCTATCTCGAGCGCTTCGACGCGATCAGCCTGCTCGACCGCCCGATTTCCGACGCGGACGGCGTGGCCGACGCGATCCGGCATCCGGTACTGGACGCGGCGGCGCAGCCGGTGCCCGGCGGCGGCGTGCGTGACGTGCGCGGCTTCCAGTCGGTGCTGCTCGATCTCGGTGCGCGGCTGAAGCTGCCCGGCATGGTCGAAGCCGACGGCTCGCCGAAGTACCGCGACTACGCCGACTACATCGTGCGCCACGAGCGCGCGCCCGGCGTCGGCCTGCTCGCCGGCTGGCGCGGCGCCGAGGGCGAATCGCATGGCAAGGGCGCGCCCAACCCGGAGCAGCTCGAGCGCTACATCGCCAACGGCAACTTCTGGCGCGAGGAAATCCCGGAGCACGCGCGCTATTTCAAGATGGCCAACCGCGGCTACCTCGAATGGGCGCAGCGCTTCGGCTTCGTCGGCTCGACCGCGCCGATCGTGCTGCAGCTCTACGCCGAGCCGCTGCAGAAATTCAGGCTGGCCGCGCAGGGCCATGGCCCGGTGCAGCCACCGGAGCGCGACCGCGCGCGCGTGGCGCAGTACTTCGATCCGCTGCCGATCTGGTACGAGCCGTTCGAGCACGACCAGACGTCGCGCGAGGCCTTCCCGCTCAACGCGGTGACGCAGCGGCCGATGTTCATGTACCACGCCTGGGGCTCGCAGAACGCGTGGCTGCGGCAGATCGCGGCGCGCAACTTCCTGTACCTGCATCCGGACACGGGCGCGAAATACGGCCTCGCCGACGAGGACTGGATCGAGGTGTCCTCGCACAACGGCACGATCCGCGTGCAGGCGAAATTCGCCGCGAACGTGCAGCCCGACACGGTGTGGAGCTGGAACGCGATCGGCAAGCGCAGCAAGGCCTGGCGCCTGTCGGCCGATGCGCCGGAGTCGCGCAAGGGTTTCCTGCTCAATCCGCTGATCTCGGACCTGACGCCGCGCGGCGATTACGCGAACGCCGATCCGGTGACCGGCCAGGCGGCGTGGTTCGACCTGCGCGTGGCGATCCGCCCCGTCGCGCATGCCGGCGACACCGGCGACGATCATGCCGCGGCGGTCGGCGGCGCGGCCGGCGAAAGCGCGCCACAATTGCCACCCCTCGCGTATGCCGAAGCCGACGAGCGCCCGCTGCGCTACGGCGCGCGCTTCCGCAATGAAGAACACCGCAGCCAGTCCGCGCCCGAAGCGCCGCGCCGCCAGCGCAAGGAGCGTCCGTGACCGCATTGCCGCCGCCGTCGAAGAAGAAGCTCGGCCTGGTCATCGACCTCGACACCTGCGTCGGCTGCCACGCCTGCGCGGTGAGCTGCAAGGAGTGGAACGCCGGCGGCATCGCCGGCCCGCTGACCGACAGCGATCCGTACGGCAAGGCGCCGGACGGGGTGTGGTTCAACCGCGTGCACAGCTACGAAGTCGCCGCCGAGCCGGCCGGATGCGGGGGCACGAACGAAACGCCGCAGCCGGCGATGACCCTGCACTTCCCGCGCTCGTGCCTGCACTGCGAGACGCCGGCCTGCGTCACCGTGTGCCCGACCGGCGCCAGCTACAAGCGCGCCGAGGACGGCATCGTGCTCGTCGACGAGGACAAGTGCATCGGCTGCAAGCTGTGCAGCTGGGCC
>DATJDY010000082.1:0-6367 GCA_035497155.1 Luteimonas sp. | reverse complement strand
GTTATTTCCAGACCGTGCCCGCCGTCTCGATCACCCTCGATCCGGCAAAATCGCATCTCACTTTCGCCACGCCCAAGGGCGCGCTGGCGCCCAAATTCGCCGACGACACGGTGTACTGGACGCCGCAATCGGCCAGCGCCGATGTCACCGTGAAGAATTCGCCGCTGGTGTTCGTGGGCTATGGCGTGGTCGCGCCGGAATACAAATGGAACGATTACGCAGGCCTGGACGTGAAGGGAAAGACGGTCGTCATCCTGATCAACGATCCGGGCAACGAAGACGCGCATCCCGATGCCAAATTCTTCAAGGGCAGCGCCATGACCTATTATGGCCGCTGGACGTACAAGTTCGAGGAAGCCGCGCGCCAGGGCGCCGCCGCCGCGCTGATCATCCACGACACGGCCGGCGCGTCGTACGGCTGGGACGTGGTGAAGAATTCCTGGTCGGGCGTGCAGTACGACCTGCCCGCGTCGGCGGACCCGGCGCCGCGCCTGCCCGCGCAGGGCTGGATCACCGGCGACGCGGCCAAGTCGCTGTTCGCGGACGCCGGCCTCGACCTCGACGCGCTGCGCGCCGCCGCCAACAAGCGCGGCTTCAAGGCCGTGCCGATGAAGGCGAAGCTCTCGCTCGACCTCAAGAGCACGATCGCGGAGAAATCCTCGCGCAACGTCGTCGGCCTGCTGCCGGGCGCGACGCATCCCGACGAGGCCGTCGTGTACATGGCGCACTGGGACCACCTGGGCAAGCACGACGACGAGCAGAACGCCGCGGGCACCGCCGACATCATCTACAACGGCGCCGTCGACAACGCGACCGGCGTGGCCGGCATCCTCGAGATCGCCGATGCGTTCGCGCACCAGGCGCCGAAGCCGGAACGCTCGGTGCTGTTCGTCGCGGTGACGCTGGAGGAATCCGGCCTGCTCGGTTCGCAGTACTACGCCGCACACCCGGCGATCCCGCTCGACCACACCGTCGCCGTCGTCAACATCGATGCGATGAGCGTGGCCGGCCGCACCCGCGACGTCACCGTGGTCGGCATGGGCAGTTCGCAACTCGAGGACATCCTCAAGCCGATCGTCGAGAAGCAGGGCCGCACGATGCATTCCGAGGCGCACCCGGAGGCCGGCGGCTACTTCCGCTCCGATCATTTCAGCTTCGCCAAGGCCGGCGTGCCCGCGCTGTACATGGATGGCGGCGACGACCTGGTCGAGGGCGGCAAGGCCGCGGGCGAAGCCGCCGCGAAGGACTACGGCGACCACCGTTACCACGCACCGGGCGACGAGTACGACGCCGCCACCTGGAAGCTCGACGGCACGATGCAGGACCTCGAGGCCGAGTACGCCGTCGGTCGCGAACTCGCCGGCTCGACGCAGTGGCCCGACTGGTACGAGGGCAATGCGTTCAAGGCCCTGCGCGACAAGGCGATGGCCGGCCGCGCCGCGAAGTAGCGTTGCCCGTCGACTCCCGGCTGGCCGCCCACCGGCGTCCGGCCGCGGGGTAGGATCGGCGGCGCGGAATCGTCCGCGCCTGGGGGGAATCGCTCGTGTCCATCGCCTACTGGTGCATCCTGGCCGCCGCCGTCCTCCCGTACCTCTGGTATGGCGCGGCCCGCGCGTTCGCGGGCCGCGTCGACAACCACGATCCGCGCCTGGCCATGGGTCAACTGGCCGAAGGCCGCGCGCGCCGCGCCAACAACGCGCAGTACAACGCATTCGAAGCCTTCGGCGCGTTCGCGGCCGCGGTGTTGATGGCGCAGTTCGCCGGCGTCGACGCGGCGCGCATCTCGCAGCTGGCGATCGTTTTCGTCGTGATGCGGGTGCTGCATGGCGTGTTCTACGTCGCCAACGTCCACGCACTGCGCAGCCTCGCCTGGGCACTCGGCTACGCCTGCGTGATCTGGCTCATGGTGCTGGCGGCGACCACCATCGCGTAGGCAGGAGTTCCACGCATGACGGCACAAGGATCGCGCCGCACTGTCTTTGTCATCGCCATCGCGGCACTTGCGCTGCTGGGCTGGTGGTTATGGCCGCGGCATGTCGCAAGGGCCTGGCCCGCTGCGAAGTCCCCGGAAGTCACGCGCAAAGGTGCGACTTCCGCTTCCCCGCTTGCCGTCGGCCGCGGCGCGGATTCGTGGTCGTCCGCCGCCGGCCAGGCAGCGAACGAAGTCGCGGGTTCCGACGAGGGCAACGCCTGCCAGGCGGCACGATACGCAGGCTTGCGCGGGCTTCGCGACGCGCTGGATCCGGCCCGCTCGGCGCAGGACGCCTTCGCGCATGCCGTCCTTGGCGAGTTGCTCGCGCTGCGCGAGGGCGACGAGGATGCGCAGCGCCGCGAAGGGATTCGACTCGAGGCCGAGTGGCAAGCGGCGCGGCAGCGATGGCCGCGCGATATCGACATCGCGTGGCAAGCCGCCCACAAGTGCATGGAGAAGTCCGGCTGTGATGAAGAGGAAGCGCTCGACCACCTGCTGGCGCTCGACCCGGACAACGCGGCCGGGTGGTGGCTGGCGATGGGTGACGCATGGAAACGGGGGGACGGACTGGCCTACGACGACGCACTGGCGCATGCCGCCGCGGCGCGCGGCAGCGACACGCGCACGGGCAGCGTCTTCCTCGCGCTGCAGCCGCTCCTGTCCCGCGTCCCGATCGGGGGCGAATGCGTCCGCGCCGACGACGCCGCGGAACTGGCCAAGGCGCTCGGACACGCCCCGACCGATTCCGACTGGGCGTCCGTCGAGGCCTGGTCGTATGAACTCGCGGGGAACCCTGTCGCTTCCTTTTCCGCGTTCTCGGGCTGCCGCGAACGCGACGCCGGGCGGTTGTCCACCCGGCGGCGCGAAAACTGCATCGCCGCCCTCTCGGTACTCGCGGGCGGAGACACCCTGGTCGAACAGTCGATCTCGCTGCCGCTGCTGATCCAGCTCGAGGGCAATTCCGCCGCCGGACTCGCGTATCGCGAACGCTATCGCCGGTTGTTGTACCTGTTCCTCGCGGCGCCGCCAACGCTGATGCCGGGCAATCCGCTCGACCTGCTGTCGGCCGGCGAAGTCGAAACGATGCGCCGTGCGGCGATCGCGCGGCATCGCTGGCCGCCGCCGGACGACTGGTTGCCCGCTTCCGTCCGACTGCGAACGCTCATCACGCGCGGCCGCTACCCGCCGGGCAGCGATTGAGCATCACACCCGTGCGCTTCAGCCGCCGGCGACGAGCCGCACGCGCGCGAACGTGCGCTTGCCGACCGCGAGCAGGCCTTCGAAGCCCGGCGCGAACACCCGCTGCGGATCCTCGACGATCTCGCCGTCGACCTTCACCGCGCGCTCCTTGAGCTTGCGGTTCGCCTCCGAGTTGCTCGGCGTCAGGCCGGCGGCGGTGAGCAGCGCGGCGATGCGCAGGCCTTCGGCGGGCACCGGGACGTCCTGCAGCGGCAGCTGCGCGGTGTCGCCTTCGCCGCGGACCGCGGCGTTCCAGCCTGCAACGGCCTGTTCCGCCGCGGCGGCGCCGTGGAAGCGCGCGGCGAGTTCGCGTGCCAGGCGCAGCTTCACGTCGCGCGGGTTGAGCTGGCCGGCGTCGATGTCGCGCTTCAGCCGCGCGGCTTCGTCGATGCCGATCTCGAAGCTCAGCAGCTCGATCCAGCGCCACATCAGTTCGTCGCCGATCTTCATCGCCTTGGTCACGATGTCGATCGCCGGCTCGTCGATGCCGATGTAGTTGCCCAGCGACTTGGACATTTTCTGCACGCCGTCCAGGCCTTCCAGCAGCGGCATCGTCAGCACGATCTGCGGCTTCTGCCCGAAGTGCTCCTGCAGGCCGCGGCCCATCAGCAGGTTGAACTTCTGGTCGGTGCCGCCGAGTTCGACGTCGGCTTCCAGCGCCACCGAGTCGTAGCCCTGCACCAGCGGATACAGGAACTCGTGGATCGCGATCGATTGCTGCGCCGCGTAGCGCTTGGCGAAGTCGTCGCGCTCGAGCATGCGGGCGACGGTGTGCTGGCCCGCCAGCCGGATCATGTCGGCGGCGGACATCTTCCCGAACCACTCGCTGTTGAAGCGGACCTCGGTGCGCTCGCGGTCGAGCACCTTGAACACCTGCGCCTCATAGGTCTTCGCGTTGGACAGCACGTCCTCGCGCGTGAGCGGCTTGCGCGTCACGTTCTTGCCGGTCGGGTCGCCGATCATCCCGGTGAAGTCGCCGATCAGGAAGATCACCTGGTGGCCCAGGTCCTGGAACTGCCGCAGCTTGTTGAGCAGGACCGTGTGGCCGATGTGCAGGTCCGGGGCGGTCGGGTCGAAGCCGGCCTTGACCCGCAGCGGCTTGCCGCCCGCCTGCATCGACCCGGCCAGCCGCGACGCCAGCTCCTCGCGCTTGAGGATCTCGTCGGCGCCGCGGGCGATCAGGGCCAGGGCGGCGTCGAGGTCGGCGGACTGGGGGGCGGCGGGCTGCGACACGGGGCGGGGTCTCGGCGGGGACGCCACGAAACGTGACGGCGGTCTGGTTTCGGCGTTAAAGGGCAGTTAAAGCGTGACGGACGCAAAAAGCCATCCGCTTCAAGGGTTTGACGCATGGATTTCGCGCGACTATGGTACCCCGCTTGACGTGTCCATCACATCGGACCGGGGGGACGATCTGATGACCCAACCAGAAAGCCGCAGCCGCCGTCGCGCACGCCTGGACACGCTTCGCGAGTCCATCCTGCATCGCGAAGTGCTGGCGCGCCACTTGCCCGCGATCGGCGGGCCGTCCTTCCAGGGTCGCTGGACCCGGCGCCAGTGGGCGCACGCCAGCCTGTTCGCCACCCTCGGCGCGCTCGTCGCCGCGCTCGTCCCCGGATTCTCCGCGCCGCAGGCCGGCACCGCGCAGGCGTCCATGCTGGCGCCGCGTACCACGCTCGCGCTCTCCCTGCCCGCGCTGCCCCTGCATCGCCGCGCCGCAGCCGACAGCTGGCAGATGGTCACCGTCGACGACGGCCAGACCCTCGGCGACCTGTTCGAGCAGGCCGGCGTCCCGGCCAGCACGATGCACAAGCTGCTCGACGCCACCACCGAGCGCCAGGCGCTGGTGCGGCTGCGTCCCGGCACCGAGATCGGCTTCGACATCCCGTCCGACGGCGAGCTGCGCGCCCTGCGCTTCGACCGCGACGACACCCATCGCGTGCTGCTGACCCTGGCCGGCGACAAGGTCAGCGAGCAGGTCATCGAGCGGCCGACCACCACCCGCACCGTCGTCGTCAGCGGCGAGGTCGGCAAGTCGCTGTTCTGGTCCGCGCGCCGGCAGGGCCTGTCGAGCCGCGCGATCAACCAGCTCACCGACGAGATCTTCAAGTACGACATCGACTTCAGCTCCGACGTGGCCTCGAGCGACCGCTACAGCGTCGTCGTCGACCAGGTCTGGCGCGAGGGCGAGATGATCCGCACCGGCGACATCCAGGCGGCCACGTTCACCGTGCGCGGCAAGCCGCATTCCGCGTTCCGCTTCGAGCACGACGGCAAGGCCGAGTACTACACCGCCAACGGCACGCCGCTGAAGAAGGCCTTCATCCGCATGCCGGTCGCCTATACGCGGATCAGCTCCGGCTTCACCAGCGCGCGCAAGCACCCGATCCTGGGCCGCATCCGCGCGCACCAGGGCGTCGACTTCGCCGCGCCCACGGGCACGCCGATCATGGCCGCGGGCAACGCGCGCGTCGCCTTCGTCGGCTGGAAGGGCGGCTACGGCCGCGCGGTGATCCTCGACCACGGCCGCGGCTACACCACGCTGTACGGGCACATGTCGCGCTTCGGCAAGGAGCATGTCGGCCAGCGCATCGCGCAGGGCGCGGTGATCGGCTACGTCGGCGCCAGCGGCCTGGCGACCGGGCCGCACCTGCACTACGAATTCCGCGTCAACGGCGTGCATCGCAACCCGATGTCCGTGACGATGCCGCCGCCGGAGCCGCTGCGCGGGCTGGCGCTGGCGCAGTTCAAGTCGCAGACGAGCCAGGCGCTGGCGAAGATCCGCAAGGTCGAGGACGTCATCTACGCCGATGCGAACGACGCCCCGGCGCCCCGCAAGCCGAACAAGAAGGCCTGAGCCTCCACTCTGTCCACGTCGAAGGCGCCTCCGGGCGCCTTCTTCGTTTCCGCGCCCTTCTCGTTCCGAAGCTCTGCGGCAGAAGCGGTCAATGCGTTCGGGGCTGGGCGACCGACGACGGTGCAGCAGGAACCTCGCTCCGGGGCTGGGCGACGCGACGACGTGTGTGTGGTCCGCCGCGTCGACGAGTCGTCCAGGACTCACTCCGCGGGCGCGGGCCATCCATGGCCCGCTCGGCCCACACACACGCCGTCACGCCGCCGCGCCAAGCGCGTCTCCCTGCTTCGTTGGTAGAAGCCAAA
>DATJDY010000081.1:0-10068 GCA_035497155.1 Luteimonas sp. | reverse complement strand
GGCCAGGGCAGCAAGCGCCCGCATGCGTCCATCGATGCTTCCTGAGAACGGTCCCGCGCTGGAAACCCCGGTCTTCGTTGCCGCGCCCACCCGGCGCGACGCCGAGGTCACGTGTGCGCTGCTGGAAAAAGCGGGCATCGCGTGCGAAGCATTCCAGGACATCGCGCGGCTGGCGGCGGCCATCATCTCCGGCGTCGGCGCGATCATCCTCACGGATGCCGCGCTCGTCGGCCCCGGCATGGACGCGCTGTTCTCGGCGCTGGACGACCAGCCGCCCTGGTCCGATGTTCCCGTCATCCTCCTGACGCCGGACCGCCAGCACTCGCGGGCGACCGCGAACGCGCTGCATGCGTTCACCAACGTCACCCTGATCGAACGGCCGGCGTCGACGCGCTCCCTGCTCAGCGCGGTCATGGCGGCGCTGCGCGCGCGCCGCCGCCAATACGAGATGCGCGACCAGATGATGGAATTGCGCCTCGCCGAACGCGCGTTGCGGGAAGCGGACCAGCGCAAGGACGAGTTCCTCGCCACGCTGGCGCACGAATTGCGCAACCCGCTCGCTCCCATCCGCACCGGCCTCGAACTGCTGGACCGCATGCCCGGCGACGGCCCGCAGGCCGGGCGCGTCCGCGCGATGATGCAGCGCCAGGTCAACCTGCTGATCAAGCTGATCGACGACCTGCTCGACGTGTCGCGCATCGCCACCGGCAAGGTGATGCTGCAGCGCGACGTCGTGGACATGCGCGCGGTGATCGAGGCGGCGCTCGAAGGCAGCCAGCCGATGATCAGCGCCGGCAGCCACCGGCTGCGGCTGCACCTGCCGGAGGCGCCGGTGGGCGTGATTGCCGATCCGCTGCGGATGGCGCAGGTCGTCGGCAACCTGGTGAACAATGCGGCCAAGTACACCGCATCCGGTGGGCAGATCGACGTGTCGCTCTCGCTCGAGGGCGACGAAGCCGTCGTGCGCGTGTCCGACAACGGCGTCGGGATCCCGGCGGACATGCTCGAACAGGTGTTCGACATGTTCTCCCAGGTCGATCGCACCCTCGACCAATCGCAGGGCGGGCTGGGCATCGGCCTGTCGCTGGTGCAGCGGCTGGTCGCGCTGCACGGCGGCAGCGTATCGGCGGAAAGCCCGGGCAGGGAGCAGGGCAGCACGTTCACCGTGCGGCTTCCGACGACGCCGATCGGCGACCGGGCGGTCGAGCCAGCCCAGGCCGCGCCGGGGCCGGTGCGTTCGCGCCCGCGCGTGCTGGTCGTGGACGACAACGTGGACGCCGCCGACACGCTCGCGATCGTGCTCCGCCTCGAGGGCTGCGAGACGCGGGTCGAATACACGGCACAAAGCGCGTTGCGCGCCGCGGACGACTTCCGTCCGCGCGCGATCGTCTGCGACATCGGCCTGCCCGAACTCGATGGTTGCGAGATCGCGCGGCGCCTGCGTGCCGACCCGGCGCATGCCGACACCCTGCTCGTCGCGCTCACCGGCCTGGGCAGCGAGGAGGACAAGCGCCGCACGCACGAGGCCGGCTTCGACCTGCACCTGGTCAAGCCCGTCGACCTGGCATCGGTGCAGGACATGCTCGCCCGCCTGTAGGGACGGCAGCCGCGCCGCTGGCGGAATGGCATGATGCGGACTGCCGACTTCGCGAGCACGCCCTTGCTGCACCTCGACGCCGTCCAGACCCTCGCCCTCGCCGGCCTCGCGCTGTTCCTCGGCTACGCGCTGTGCCGCGCGATCCCGGTGCTCGGTCGCTACAACCTGCCGCCGCCGGTGATCGGCGGGCTGGTGTTCGCGATCGTCGCGTGGATCGCGCACGGGCAGGGCACGGTCGTGTTCGACATGGACACGTCGCTGCAGGCGCCGCTGATGATCGCGTTCTTCACCACGATCGGCTTCAACGCCAGCGTGCGCCTGCTCAAGGTGAGCGGCAGGCAGGTGATGGTGTTCCTCGCGCTGGCCTCGGTGTTCGCGGTTGCGCAGAACCTGCTCGGCATGGCGGTGGCGGTCGGCTTCGGGCTGCACCCGCTGTTCGGCGTGCTCGCGGGCTCGACCACGCTCACCGGCGGGCCCGCGACGGGCCTGGCGTTCGCGCCGCTGTTCGAACAGGCCGGCATCCACGGCGCCGAGTCGGTCGCAGTCGCGGCGGCGATGGGCGGCATCGTGCTCGGCGGCCTCGCCGGCGGCCCGATCAGCACCTGGTTCATCCGCCGCTACTCGCTGGTGTCCACGCGCCCCAACGACCACGTCGCCCCGCCGGAAGACGGCTCCGTCATCGCGCTCACCGAAGCGCAGCGCGAATACGGCGCGCTCAAGAGCATCGTCGCGATCCTCGTGGCGATGTGGATCGGCGCGTGGGTCAGCAAGGGCATCTCGTCGACCGGGGTCACGCTGCCCGCGTATGTCGGCGCGATGCTGGTCGGCGCGCTGGTGCGCAACCTCGACGACGCCACCGGCCGCATCGGGCTGTCGGTGCCGACCATCGAGCTGATCGGCAACATCTGCCTCGCGCTGTTCCTCGCGGTCGCGCTGATGAACCTGAAATTGTGGGAACTTGCGGGACTCGCGCTGCCGCTGGTCGTCAACCTCGGCTTGCAGCTGCTGATGGTCGCGGCGTTCTGCGTGGTGGTGTTCCGCAGGATGGGCCGCGACTACGACGCGGCGGTGATGGGCGGCGGCTTCGTCGGCTTCATGCTCGGCACCACCGCCAATGCGATGGCGGTGATGCGCACCCTGGTCGAACGCTACGGCGCGGCGCCGCGCGCCTTCCTCGTGGCGCCGCTGGTGGGCGCGTTCTTCATCGACTTCACGAACGCGCTGGTGATCACCGGCTTCATCAACCTTTTCCGCTGAAGCGGGGCATCCGGTGCCGCTGGCAATGCTTTACACATGCCGCCCTGCGGAATAAGGTCAACAGGAGGATGGTGTGCAGGTCGCAGTCCGCGATCTGATCGGAGTCCGTCATGTCCCTTTCGCTGAAACCCCTTGGGCTGGCCGTCGCGCTGGCCCTGCTGGCCGGGTGCCACCCGTCGGCGCCCGCCGCCTCGACCGATGCCGCCACCACCCCCGATGCCGCCACCGCGCCGGCGCCGGCTGCGGAATCTCCGGCCCCGGCCGCCGCGACCACCGCCGCGGATGCCACGCCCGCCCCCGCCGCGCCGCAACTCCAGGCCGCGATGCGCGACCTGTGGCACGGCCACATCGTCCATGCGCGCGACTACGCGCTCGCCGTGCATGCCGGCGACAAGGCCGCCGCCAAGGCCGCCAACGATGCGGTCGTCGCCAACGCGAAGGACATCAGCAAGGCGGTCGGCGGCTTCTATGGCGACGCCGCCGGCGACGGCATGTTCAAGCTGCTCGGCGGCCACTGGGGCGCGGTGAAGGCGATGACCGACACGCGCGCGAAGAACGACAAGGCCGGTGCCGACAAGGCGATGGCCGACCTCACCGCGAACGCGGGCGAGATCGCGAAATTCCTCGCGGGCGCCAACCCCAACCTGCCGGAAGACACGGTGCGCGGCCTGCTGCTGGCGCATGGTGCGCACCACTCGCGCCAGATCGACCTGATCGATGCGGGGGACACCGCCGGCGAAGCCACCGAGTGGACGGCGATGCAGGCGCACATGGACATGATCGCCGATGCGCTGGCGGGCGCGATCGCCAAGCAGTTCCCGGACAAGGCGAGCTGAGGAGCGCATGACCCAGGGGCTCGCCCGTTTCGGCGACACCCAGCAGCGGCTGCTCCGGCAGCTGCTGCTGGCGCGCGAAGGCATCGGCGTCGAGGACCTGTGCGCCCGGCTGCGCGTGAGCCACAACGCGGTGCGACAGCACCTGACTGCGCTGACCGTGCGCGGCCTCGTCGAACGCATCGCGCCGGTGGCGACCGGCGGCCGTCCGCAGGCGCGCTATGCGCTCACCGCGGAAGGGCGCGAGCTGTTCCCGCGCAACTACGGCGCGATCGCCGCGGCGCTGGTCGCCCAGTTGCAGGCCAAGCTGGGCGAACAGGAAGTCGGCGCACTGCTGCAGGAACTCGGCGGCACCGTCGCCGCGACGCAGCCGCGCATGCAGGCCAGCGAGGGCGAGGCGCTCGCGCGCGAGCTCGCTCAGCGGCTCGACGCACTTGGCTACGAAGCGGTGCCGGCGCGCCATGGCGACGACTGGCAGGTGGAAGCGTTCAACTGCGTCTTCCACGGGCTGGCGAAACAGCACCCGCAGGTCTGCAAGTTCGACCTGGCCTACATGGAAGGCGTCACCGGCAAGCGCGTCCACCACATGGAATGCATCGTCCGCGGCGGCCACGTCTGCCGCTTCAAGCTGGGTTCGCACCGCGAGTAGAGCCGACCCATGGTCGGCTGGCGGCGACATCAGCCGACCATGGGTCGGCCCTACAATGGGGCCATGGACACCATGACCCCGTACCTGGACACCGTCGAACACGAGACGGGCCCGGCCCCGCGCTGGGCGGTGCTGTGGCTGCACGGCCTCGGCGCCGACGGCCACGATTTCGCCCCGATCGTGCCGGAGCTGCTGCGGCCCGGCTGGCCCGCGCTGCGCTTCGTGTTCCCGCATGCGCCGGTGCGCGCGGTCACGGTCAACAACGGCGTGCGCATGCGCGCGTGGTACGACATCCGCAACTTCAGCGCGGACGAACTCGGCGGCGGCGACCGCGCCGACAGCGCCGGCGTGCTCGAGTCCGTGGCCCAGGTCGAAGCGTTGGTGGCGCGCGAAGGCGAACGCGGCATCCCGCCGGAACGCGTCGTCCTCGCCGGCTTTTCGCAGGGTGGCGCGATCGCGCTGTCGGCGGGCCTGCGCCGCGTGCAGCCGCTGGCGGGCATCGTGGCGCTCTCGACCTACCTGCCGATGGCGCCGCAGGCCGCGCAATTCCTGCAGCACGCAGCGCTGCGGCAACCGGTCTTCATGGCGCATGGCAGCGGCGATCCGGTCGTTCCGTTGCGCGCCGGCGAGCACAGCGCGCAGGTGCTGCGTTCGCTCGGCTTCGCGCTGGAATGGCATGCGTACCCGATGGCGCATTCGGTCTGCGCCGAGGAGATCCGCGACCTCGGCGACTGGCTCACGCAACGCTTCGCCGCCGCCGCCGCCGCCGCGACGGGCGTGGGCTGACGACGGGACGCGCGCGCATGGCCACGGGCAGCGAACGACGCAACGCGGCCGAACCCTGGCTTCCGGACCTCTGTCGCCTGCCGCGCCTGGCGACGCTGTTCGGCGTCGCCGAACTGGTGGTGCTGGTGCTGGCGCTGTCGCCGGACGGCGGCGTGCGCTGGACGCCGGAGCGCTTCGCGGTGGCGAGCGGCTTCGCGCTCTGGCTTGCGCTCACGATCGCGGTGGTGCTGTGCAGCGCGCGCCACGCGCTGTCGCGACTGCCGGTGCCGGTGGGTTCCGCGGCGGCGCTGGCGGCGGCGTTCACGGTCGCGCTCGCGGGCGCGGCGATCGTGTTCCAGCTCAACCTCGCGCTCGGTTACCACCTGCTCGCTGGAGGCGTGACGCTCGCGCGCTTCGCGTTCGGCAGCGCTGCGCTCGCGGTGCTGATCGCGGCGGTCGCGCTGCGCTACCTGTACGTGCTCGATGGCTGGCAGGCGCAGGTGCGCGCCTCGGCGCGCGCGCAGGCCGATGCGCTGCAGGCGCGGATCCGCCCGCACTTCCTGTTCAACAGCCTCAACGCCATCATCGGCCTGGTGCGGCGCGATCCGGTGGTGGCCGAGCACGCGCTGCTCGACCTGTCCGACCTGTTCCGCGCGGCGCTGGAGGCGGGCGAGGGCGCGGCCGCGTCGAACCTGCGCGGCGAAGTCGACCTGGCCGAACGCTATCTCGCGATCGAGGCCTTGCGCCTCGGTGCGCGCTTGCGCGTCGAGTGGCAACGCGAGGAGCCGCTGCCGTGGGATCTGCCGCTGCCGCGGCTCGTGCTGCAGCCGCTGGTGGAGAACGCGGTGCTGCACGGCATTTCGCGCCTGCCCGAAGGCGGCACGGTCGAAATCGCGCTGCGCGTGGACGCCGGCAGCTTGCGCATCGGCGTGTCGAATCCCGTGCCGGCCGCCGACGCGGGCGGCGGCGTGCCGGGCATCGCGGCGGTGGCGGGCGCACGCGGTGGCGCGGGCCATGCGCAGGCCAGCATCGGCCACCGCCTGGCGTATGCGTTCGGGTCGCGCGCCGGGCTGACCGCCGAGCGCGGCGCAGGCTACTATCGTTGCGAACTTCGCGTCCCGCTCGACGCGGCCCGGTCGCCATGAAGATCATCATCGCCGACGACGAACCCCTGGCCCGCGAGCGCCTGCGCCACCTGCTCGCGGACGCCGCCGACGTCGAGATCGTTGCCGAAGCCGGCGACGGGCTGGCGGTGCTGCACGCCTGCGCGGAACACGATCCCGACCTGGTGCTGCTCGACATCGCGATGCCCGGCATGGACGGGCTGGAAGTGGTGCGCCACCTCGCCGCGTTCGAGCCGCGCCCGGCCGTCGTGTTCTGCACGGCGTTCGACGCGCACGCGCTGACCGCCTTCGAGGCGCAGGCGATCGACTATCTGGTGAAGCCGGTGCGTGCGGAACGCCTCGCCGCCGCGCTCGAGCGCGTGCGCACCTTTGCCGCGGGACGCGCGCACGCCGGCGCCGGTGGCCGCGGCCGCGAGCGTTCGCACCTGTGCGCGCGCCTCGGCGGCAGCCTGCGCCTGATCCCGGTCGAGGACGTGCACTACCTGCAGGCCGAGGAGAAGTACGTCGTCGTCCACCATGCGCGCGGCCAGGACCTGGTGGAGGAGTCGCTGAAGGCGCTGGAGGAGGAGTTCGGCGAGCGCTTCGTGCGCATCCACCGCAACTGCCTGGTCGCGCGGCACGAGTTGATGGAGCTGCGCCGCGACGGCGAAGGCCACGTGCGCGCGGTGCTGCGCCACGGCGCGCAGCCGCTCGAGGTCAGCCGGCGCTGCCTGCCTGCCCTGCGCAACCAGGTCCGCGTCCTGTAGGCGCGGCGCGGCGCACGCCGCGAAGGCGCCAGATCGCGGATAATGGCGGCCATGCAGCCGCTCCGCATCGCCACCCGCAAGAGCCCGCTCGCCCTCTGGCAGAGCGAACACGTCGCCGCGCGCTTGCGCGCCGCGCATCCGGGCCTGCAGGTCGAGCTGGTGCCGATGAGCACGCGCGGCGACCAGGTGCTCGATCGCTCGCTGGCCGCGATCGGAGGCAAGGGCCTGTTCCTCAAGGAGCTGGAGCTGGCGATGGCGCGTGGCGAGGCCGACTGTGCCGTGCATTCGCTCAAGGACGTGCCGATGGAACTCGAACCGGGCTTCGCGCTGGCCGCGATCCTGGCGCGCGCCGACCACGCCGACGCGTTCGTCGGCAACGATTTCGACGGTATCGATGCGCTGCCGCGCGGTGCGCGCGTCGGCACGTCGTCGCTGCGGCGGCAGGCGCAGCTGCGCGCGCGCCGGCCCGACCTCGAACTGCTCGACCTGCGCGGCAACGTCAACACGCGCCTCGCCAAGCTCGACGCCGGCGAGTACCACGCCATCGTGCTCGCGTGCGCCGGCCTGCAGCGGCTTGGTTTCGAATCGCGGATCCGCGCGCGCCTCGACGCGCCGGACTGGTTGCCGGCGCCGGCGCAGGGCGCGATCGCGATCGAGTGCCGCGACGGCGATCCGGCCGTACATGCCTTGTGCGCAGCGCTCGACGACGCGCCCACGCGCACCTGCGTCGAGGCCGAGCGCGCGATGAACCGCGCGCTGCACGGCAGCTGCCATGTACCTGTCGCCGCGCTTGCGCAGCTGGAAGAGGGCGGCGCGCGGATCGTGTTGCGTGGCCTGGTCGGTTCCGCCGCGGATGGCCGCATGGTCCGTGCCGAAGTCGCCGGTGCGGCCGCTGCGCCGGAGTTGCTTGGCGTGCAGGTCGCGCGCCGGCTCCTCGATGCCGGCGCCGGCGAATTTCTCTAGAACGAATAGCGGAGCTGCAACGAGCCTTGCGCCGCGGTGTCGTCCGCGGCGCTGTCGTGGCGCAGGTCGACGCTGGAACGCAGCGTCCAGTTCGATTCCAGCACGATGTCCAGCGACATCATGTTGCGCACGTAGGTGTCGCCGCGGCCGGTCTCGACGCGCACCTGCTGCTCCAGCCGCGCGCGATCGCCGAGCCGCTGCAGCCAGCGCAGGCTCCCGCGCGCGACCGGGCCGATGTGGCCGATGCCGTCGTCGGCGTAGGGTTGCAGGCGATAGCCGCTGCCGACTTCGATGCTCAGCTGTGTTTCCGGGTCGCGGATCGCGTCGATGCCGTAACGCGTGCCCAGGCGTGCATTGCTGCTGTAGTTCGAGGTCCATTCGCGGCGCGTGGCCGGGGCGTAGAGGAAGCCGCGTTGCGCCGGCAGGCCGCGCCGGAGCGAAAACGGATTGCGGCGCGCGGGCAGCGGCGTCGCCGCGAGCTGCCAGCCGTCCTGCAGGCAGCGCAGCGTGTAGCAGGGGCGCTGCAGCGACACGTCGCCGGCGAGGATGGCGATGGCCGCCGGCATGTTCGGCGCCTGCGGGAACGGCTGCACGAACACCGGGGGCATGAACACCGCGAGCCAGAAGGCGCCGGGCATGTCAGTAGTACAACGTCACGACGTGACGCGCCTGGGCGAAGAACAACCAGCGTTCGACGAAGGCGCCGGCCAGCGCCGCGATCGCAGCGGTCCACAGCCAGGCCGCCGGCGCGATGCCGGGCACGCGCCCGGTCGCGAGCAGGCACGCGATCGGCGCGATCGCGAACAGCAGCAGCGCGAGCCCGCGCAGGCGCTGCGCATGCGAGCGCGCGACGACGAAGGCCATCTCGCGCGTGATGTAGTTGGCCTCCGTGTTCGGCCGTTCGAACACGGACACCGTGCGGCCCGGCAGGCCCACCGCGTCGCCACGCGTGGCCGGAAGCGCCGCGGCATCGATCGAACGCCAGTAGTGCAGCTTCAGCGCGCCCAGCGCGGCGGCGAGGAACAGCAGCGCCTTGGCGGCGATCGGGGACGGGACGCGACCCGCCTGCGACGCGTCGAGCGCGGCCAGCAGCAGGCCGCCGCACAGCAGCGCGAAACCGAGGTAGCCCGGCAGCACCAGGCGATGGCCCCAGGCCGGGATCGGCTTCAGCGAGGCATAGATCATCGCGGTGCAGGTGACCGTGGCCAGCGCGCAGGCCAGCAGCGCCAGTGCCACGGCGATGCCCCTGGCGCCGTATGCGTCGGGTTCGCCGAGCGCACTCGGGCCGAGCATCGCCGGCAGCAGCATTGCCGCGAACAGCAGCGCCGGCACGTAGGCCAGCACCGCGGCCACGCCTTCGCGCGACAGCCAGGATGTGCGCCATTGCGAGAACGCGCGCCACGCGCGCATCGGCTTGCCGAGATGCCAGAACGAAGCGATCAGCCCCGCCGTGGCCATCACCAGCGCGAGCAGCGTCGCGACCAGCAGCGTGCGCGGCGCGGCGTTGCCGCCCAGCGCGGCGAGCGCGGCCCAGCACAGCAGCCCGTAGCCGGCGCCGGACAGCGTGGTGAAGAAGATCACGGACAGGGCGGGATGCATGCGGTCAGCGCCTCAGGATGCGGTCGAGCCACTTGAGCGGATTCGCCGCCTGCGCGTTGGCGAACGTGCCTGCATCGCTGCGATCGTCGCGCGCGCCGTCGTTGACGTCGTCGCCACCCGCGCGTCGCGGCCGGGGCGGCAGGTACTTGTTGGTCGGCCGATAACCGAATTCCGGCATCAGGTCGACCCCGCTGCGCGCCGCCACCAGCTTCGACACGTCCGACTCCGGATCGCCGAGGTCGCCGAAATGCCGCGCACGGCTCGGGCAGGCCTGCACGCAGGCCGGCTGGCGATCGGCTTCGTCGAGGTTTTCGTTGTAGATGCGGTCCACGCACAGCGTGCACTTCTTCATCACGCCTTCGACCGGGCTGTACTCGCGGGCGCCGTACGGGCAGGCCCAGCTGCACAGCTTGCAGCCGATGCACTTGTCCTCGTCGACGAGCACGATGCCGTCCTCGGCGCGCTTGTAGCTGGCGCCGGTCGGGCACACGGTGACGCAGGCCGGCGTCTCGCAGTGCAGGCACGAGCGCGGGAA
>DATJDY010000080.1:0-6003 GCA_035497155.1 Luteimonas sp. | reverse complement strand
GCTTTGCACGAATCGGCAGGGACGCGCTTGGGGTAGGTGGTGGAAGCGCGAGGGCCCTTTCGGGGGCGTCGGCGACATGGATGTCGCCGAAGAGGCTCCATGGATGGATTCACGCCGTCCCCCGAAAGTCCCCTCGCGCTTCCGCCGCCCAGCCCCGAAGCGACGAACCTCTAGGCGAGGTTCGCGAGGAGGGCTTCGGCGGCCGCCTGCTCGGCGGCGCGGCGGGAGGAGCCTTCGCCGGAGGCCGACATCGGCGGCTGCGACAAGGTGCAGCTGACTTCGAAGATGCGATCGTGCTCGTCGCCGCGCTCGGACAGCGACGCGTAGACCGGCAGCGGCCAGCCGCGCGCCTGCAGCCATTCCTGCAGCCGCGTCTTCGGATCCTTGCCGACATGGCCCGGCGACGGCATCGCGTCGAGCAGCGGCGCGTGCCAGGACAGCACGAGGTCGCGGCAGGCGTCGAAGCCGGCGTCGAGGTAGCAGGCGGCGATGATCGCCTCCAGCGCGTCGGCGAGGATCGAGTCGCGGCGGTGCCCGCCGGATTTCATCTCGCCGGGGCCGAGCGTCAGGCGCTCGCCGACGCCGAGCTCGCGCGCGATCCGCGCGAGCGTGGATTCGCGCACCAGTTCGGCGCGCGCGCGGGTCATGGCGCCTTCGTCGGCCCGGGGCCAGCGCTGGTACAGCTGCTCGGCGACGATGAGGTTGAGCAGCGCGTCGCCGAGGAATTCCAGGCGCTCGTTGTGCGGGCTGCCGGCACTGCGATGGGTCAGCGCCTGGTGCAGCAGCGCGGCGTCCGCGAAGCGATGGGCGCCGAACACGGCGCCCGCGGGTCCTGCATCGGTCACGCCGTGGCGGCCCGCGACGCGCTCACTCGCGCGTATTGGTCAGCGATTCGGAGGTCGAGAACTTGCCGACCACGTCGAGGTTGCCGATCAGCGGCTTGCGCACCTCGTAGTCCACGCTCATCACCCAGCCGCCGTCGGCGCGCTCGAGGGTGACGTTCGTCGGCTTCACGTTCTCGGAATAGCTGATGTACAGGCGGCGGAAGAACAGGTCCTGGATCTTGGCGGGCGCCTGGTTGGCGATGCCCGGCTCGGCCTTCAGGCCCTTGAGCGCGGACTTGACCGCGTAGAACTCGGAGTACATCGGGACCAGCTTCATGCCGATGTAGGCGGCGAAGCCGATCACCGCCAGGACGATGATGAAACCGATGAGGGTCATGCCGCCTTGCGTGCGCTTCATCATCTTCCTTTCCCCGAATGTTGGTTGCGACGTTGGCTACTGGATCTTCCGCCCCAGCCGCGAGAAGTCCACGCCGCCCGCGCTCCCGTCGAAGTGCATCCAGACCAGGAACGCCTTGCCGCGCAGGTTGGCCTCGGGCAGGAAGTGCATGTCTTCCGGCCAGAACCGGCTGTCCTCGCTATTATCACGATTGTCGCCCATGACGAAATAGCTGCCGGGCGGCACGGTCCATTCCCCCTCGCCCTGGATGAAGAAGGGCTGGTCGTCGCGCTCCAGCACCTGGTGGGGGCGGCCGGGCATCTCCTCCAGCAGCACCTTGGCGCCGGTGGCCTCGGCGCCCTGCCCCTTGCCGACGTAGCGGCCCATCGGGCGATAGGCGAAGGGCTTGCCATTCAGGTAGACGGTGTCGTTGCGGTAGGCCACGGTGTCGCCGGGCAGGCCGACCACGCGCTTGATCCAGTCCTGGTCGGGTTGCATCGGCGGGTGGAACACGACCACGTCGCCGCGCTCGGGCTCGCCGATCGACAGGAACTTGGTGTTGGAAATCGGCAGGCGCAGGCCGTAGGCGAACTTGTTGACCAGGATGAAGTCGCCGATCTCCAGCGTCGGCATCATCGAGCTGGACGGGATGCGGAAGGGTTCGGCGACCCAGCTGCGCAGGCACAGCACGACCGCGAGCACGGGGAAGAAGGCGCGCGAGTAGTCGACCAGCAACGGCTCCTTCACCTCGAGGATGCCGGCGGCGGCTTCGCGGCGCTTGCGCAGCCACAGCTTGTCGGCCAGCCAGACCAGGCCGGTGAGGAGCGTCAGCCCGACGAGGGCGATTTCGAACCAGCGCATCATCGATGGAATCCTTTACTTGTTGTCGGTCTGGAGCACGGCGAGGAAGGCCTCCTGCGGGATCTCGACCCGCCCGACCTGCTTCATCCGCTTCTTGCCTTCCTTCTGCTTCTCGAGGAGCTTTTTCTTGCGGGTGGCGTCGCCGCCGTAGCACTTGGCGAGCACGTTCTTGCGCAGCGCCTTGACCGTGGAGCGGGCGATGATCTGCGCGCCGATCGCGGCCTGGATGGCGACGTCGAACATCTGCCGCGGGATCAGCTCGCGCATGCGCTCGGTCAGCTCGCGGCCACGCCTGTCCGCGTGGCTGCGGTGCGTGATCAGCGACAGCGCGTCGACGCGGTCGCCGTTGATCAGCGTGTCCACGCGCACGAACGGACCGGCCTCGAAGCGCACGAAATGGTAGTCGAGCGAGGCATAGCCGCGCGACACCGACTTCAGGCGATCGAAGAAGTCGAGCACCACCTCGGCCATCGGCAATTCGTAGCTGACCTGCAGCTGGCTGCCCAGGTACTGGATGCCGACCTGGCTGCCGCGCTTCTCCTCGCACAACGTGATCACGTTGCCCACGTAGTCCGGCGGCGTGAGGATGTTGGCGCGGATGATCGGCTCGCGGATTTCCTCGACGAGGTTGGCCTGCGGCAGCTTGGCCGGGTTGTCGAGCGGCATCACGGTGCCGTCGGTCTTCAGCACTTCATACACGACCGTCGGCGCGGTGCTGATCAGGTTGAGGTCGTATTCGCGCTCCAGCCGCTCCTGCACGATCTCCATGTGCAGCATGCCGAGGAAGCCGCAGCGGAAGCCGAAGCCCATCGCCTCGGAGCTTTCCGGCTCGAAGCGCAGCGCCGCGTCGTTGAGGCGCAGCTTCTCCAGCGCCTCGCGCAGGTCCGGGTAATCCTCGGCGTCGACCGGGAACAGGCCGGCGAACACGCGCGGCTGCATCTCCTGGAAGCCGGGCAGCGGGTGCGGCGCCGGATCCTTCGCGCTGGTGAGCGTGTCGCCCACCGGCGCGCCGTGCACGTCCTTGATGCTGGCGGTGATCCAGCCGACCTCGCCGCCCGCAAGCTTGTCCATCACCTTGCGCTTGGGGGTGAACACGCCGACGTTCTCGACTTCGTGCGCGCGGCCGGTGGACATCACCAGCAGCTTGTCGCCCTTGCGGATCTCGCCCTGCATGACGCGCACGAGGCTGACCACGCCCAGGTAGTTGTCGAACCAGGAGTCGATGATCAGCGCCTGCAGCTTGTCGGTGTCGCGCGGCTTCGGCGGCGGGATGCGCAGCACGATCGCCTCGAGCACGTCGCGCACGTTCAGGCCGGTCTTGGCGCTGATCGCGACCGCGTCCTCGGCGTCGATGCCGATCACCGCCTCGATCTCGGCCTTCGCCTTCTCGATGTCGGCGGTGGGCAGGTCGATCTTGTTCAGCACCGGCACGACCTCGAGGCCCTGCTCGACGGCGGTGTAGCAGTTGGCGACCGACTGCGCCTCCACGCCCTGCGCGGCGTCGACGACGAGCAGCGCGCCCTCGCACGCGGCGAGCGAGCGGCTGACTTCATAGCTGAAGTCGACGTGGCCCGGGGTGTCGATGAAGTTGAGCTGGTAGACCTGGCCGTCGAGCGCGGTGTAGGGCAGCGACACCGACTGCGCCTTGATGGTGATGCCGCGCTCGCGCTCGATCGGATTGGTGTCGAGCACCTGCGCTTCCATCTCGCGTTCGGTCAGGCCGCCGCACAACTGGATGATGCGGTCGGCCAGCGTCGACTTGCCGTGGTCGACGTGGGCGATGATGGAGAAATTGCGGATATTGCGCATGGGCCCGGGCTGCGAACGCCCGGAGTGCCGGGCCAAACGCGGCATTATCGCATGGTGCCGCTGGCGCCGGACTCCGGGATGCGGGCGCTGCCGGGTGAGGCCTGGCGTCCGGGCCCGGCGTGGAAAGCCGGGCGCGGACGCGCGATTCACGGAACGACTGCGACGAACTGGGAGTTGCCGTCGCGTTCCAGCAACAGCATCACGCTGTCGCCGGGCTTGACGTCGCGCAGGGCGCGGTCGAGCTCGGCCGGGGAACCGACCGCGGCGCGGCCGACGCGCAGGATCACGTCGCCCGGACGCAGGCCCGCACGGCGCGCGGCCTCGCCCTGGACCCGCGACAGGGCCACGCCCTGCCCCGGCTCGAGGCCGAGCTGGCGGCGGTCGGAGGCGTCGAGCGCCTCGCCGACCAGGCCGAGCGGATTGCCGGGCTTCGCCGCCTGGGCGGGCTTGCCGGGCATGTCGTCGCTGCCATCGTCATCATTGGCCGCGTTGCCGGCGAGCAGCTTGTCGTCGAGCGGCGCCAGCACCACCGGCACCTTCAGCAACTTGCCGTCGCGCAGCACGCCGAGTTCCACGCGCGTGCCGGGCGCCATCGCGCCGATGATCGGTGGCAGGTCGCTCGACTGCGCGACGTCGTTGCCATCGACGCTGCGGATCACGTCGCCCGGCTGCAGGCCGGCCTTCGCGCCGGGGCTGCCGGCGGTGACGTCGCGCACCAGCGCGCCGCGGCTGTCGGGCAGCTTCATCGAACGTGCGAAGTCGGCGGTCATGGCCTGCAGGCCGACGCCGATCATCGCGTACTGCACCTTGCCGGTCGCCTTGAGCTGCTGCACGGCGTTCATCGCGACGTCCACGGGGATCGCGAAGCTCACGCCCATGTAGCCGCCGGAGTTGCTGAAGATCTGCGAGTTGATGCCGACCACTTCGCCGCGCGTGTTGAGCAGCGGGCCGCCGGAGTTGCCGTGGTTGATCGCGACGTCGGTCTGGATGAAGGGCACGTATTGCTGGCTGGCGCCGGCCGAACGACCGACCGCGCTGACGATGCCCGCGGTGACCGAATGGTCGAGGCCGAACGGCGAACCGATCGCGACCACCCACTGGCCGGGCTTGAGGTCCTTCGAGTCGCCCAGGCGCAGCGCCGGCAGGCCGCTCGCGGCGATCTTCAGCAGCGCGATGTCGGACTTCTTGTCGGTGCCGACGACCTTCGCCACGAATTCGCGGCTGTCGGACAGTTTGACCGTGACCTTGTCGGCGCCGTCGACGACGTGCGCATTGGTCAGCACGTAACCGTCGCCGGAGACGATGAAGCCGCTGCCCAGCGCCGTGCCGCGCGGCTGCATCGGCTGCTGCTGCCCCGGACCGCCCGGGAACGGCATGCCGGGGCCGAAGAAGCGCTTGAAGATTTCCGGGAGGTCCGAATCGTCGCCGGGGAAACCACCCTGGTCATCGCCGCCGTTGTCGCCGCCGTTGTCGTCGCCGTCGTCCTTGCCGGACGCGGCCGCGGCGGCGCGCGCCTTGCTGCCGTCGTAGCTGGCTTCGATGTTGACGACGCCGGGACCGACCGCCTCCACCAGGGCGGTGAAATCGGGCAGGCCCTGCACCAGCTGCGGTGCCGGCGTGGTGGCGGGCTGAGACTGCGCGGTGGCCTGCGGCAACACGACGGCGGTGGTGGCCGCGGCGGACACGGCAGCGGCGAGCGCCAGCGCGCCGACGCGCGCGCGGAACGAATGGTTCATCGGGCAGGGTTCTCCGGCGGGGCGACGACGCGGGGACGGAAGGGATGGAAGGTCTCGCCCGGGTCCTGCGGAACCGCGGGCTGCAGGTTGCCGTAGCCGACATTGAAGGTGTCGGCGGCGGCGGCGGGCAGCAACGCGCGCGGCCACGGGCGCGAAACGACCGCGCGCTGCGCGGCTTCGGCCGGGGCGAACGGATTCCGGGAGGCGGCGGCGGACTGCAGCGCGTTAGCAGGCGTGGCCGAGGCGACCGCGAATTGCGGCTGCGCATCGGCCGTGCGCGAAGCGCGCGTGGTGGCGGCGCGTTGCGACTGGCCGCGCGACGCGGCGGATGCGCGACGCGCGGCGGCGCGGCGCGGGACTTCCGCGACGGCGACGG
>DATJDY010000079.1:0-5873 GCA_035497155.1 Luteimonas sp. | reverse complement strand
GCGGCATCGCACCGAGTTCCGGCGGCAGCGTCTTGCGCACCAGCCATGCCTTCTTGATGTTGCCGTGCGCGCGGAACGCGGCCTTGGCAGCCTCGACCTGCGCCGGCGCCAGCCCATGTGGCTCGAGTGCATCGCCGGCGGCCGCCGTCGAGCGCGCACGCTGCGATCGCAGCTGCCTGGATCGCTCCGCGGCCAACGCGGCGTCCACGCGGTCCGAGCCGTCGTTGTCGCCGCGATCGCTGTAATACGGGCCGAGCAGTTCGAGCACTGGCTGCCCGAGCGTGGGGTCCAGTTCCAGCGCGCGCCAGAGATGCGCGGTTGCGCCGTCGGCGCCACGGGCAAGCATCGCTTCGCCCAGGCGCCACTGGACCCCGGCATGTCCGGGACAGCGGGCGGCGGCTTCGCGCAATGCGCGCTCGGCGGCTTCGCCGGGTTCGCGCGACCACGACAGCAACGCGACCTCGGCCTCCTCTTCCGGCGAAAGCGCTGCTTTCCCGCCGAGTTCGGCGAGGCGGTCGGCTTCGGACCGGCCTTCACCGTGCCGCTTCGTCCAGTACTCGACGATCGCGGCGCGCCACTGGTCGCTGAAGTGCGCCTGCAACCCGGGAAGCAGGTCGCCCAGCAGCGCGTTCGCGGCGTTGTCGCGCGCGGCGCGCGGCAACGCCGCCTCGATTCCCACCGCATCGATGCGGTGCGCCAGCGTCGGATGCGTGTCCTCGAGCCCGGGCGCGCGCGACAGCGCGGCGCGAAGCCGATCGCCGGCTTCGGGATCTTCGCTGCGCAACATGGACGCAATGGCCTGCTGGACATTCGCCGGCGGCTCCGCCTGCACGGCGATGCTGCGATCGACGCCAGGCCAGAAATCGGCGGCGAGCCTCTGCGCATCCAGCTCGATGCGCGACAGCGCGCTCGCGAGCGGCGCGGCGCCCACCAGGCGTGCCGCCATCGCGTCCGCCTCGAATTCCTGGCGACGCGCCAGCACGAAGCTGTAGGCCTCGAAGTACGGGACGTACCAGTCGAAGAAGCGCATGAAGGGGCGGAGCAACCACGATTGCCGCTGCTGCAGCGCATCGAGCACGCGATACCAGCTGGTGCGCGCATGGTAGATCCAGCCATGCACGCGGCCGTGCCGCCCGCTGAAGTGCCCGAACTCGTGCGCGACGACTGCCGAGAATTCGTCGGGCTCCAACGCCTGCATGAGCGGGAGTCCCAGCACGAGGTAGTGGCGGCTCCCAAGCAGGCCCATCGCCCGGGGAACGGAAGCCGCGGCGGCATTCATGTCGTCGTCGATGACGATGCCGTCCAGCGCGGGGGCCCCGCTCGGCTCGCGCAGCCGTTCGATTTCCGCAACGAGCGCCGGGGCCTCGCCCGCGCGCAGGAGGCGTCCCGCGGGCACTTCGAACTTGACCCAGAGCGCGCGGAGCAGCAGCCAGCCGGCGCCGATCGGAATCCAGACCAGCTTCGCGAGCTGCAACAGGAGGATCGGCTTGATCGCGGCCAGGGCCACCACGAGCCCGACTGAAATGCCCAGGGAAACGGAAACTCCGAACGCCATCACGGCGAGCCCCAGCAGCGCCAGGAACAGTACCTGCCGCCGGTACCGGTCCGGCATCGCCCGTGCCTGCGCGTCCAGGCGCGCGATCAGCGCGCGCCGTGCCCCTGTCGATTGCATGCCGGAGTTCTCTCCCATGCGATCATTATGGCCGCATCCTTGGCGTTACAATCCCGCGCCCGCCGCGGATTCCAGCGAGATCCCCATGACCGACGCCACCTGGATGCAGGAACGCTTCGAGCCCACCGGCTCGTCGATCGGATTCCGCATCACCCGCAAGCTGGACGAGGTGCAGTCGCCGTTCCAGAAGATCGAGATCTACGAGTCGACCGACTGGGGCAACCTCATGCTCATCGACGGCGCGATGATGCTGACCACGCGCGACAACTTCCTGTACCACGAGATGATGTCGCACCCGGCCCTGTTCACGCACGCAGCGCCGCGCGACGTCGTGATCATCGGCGGCGGCGACTGCGGCACGCTGCGCGAGGTCCTGCGCCATCCGGGCGTGCAGTCGGCGGTGCAGTGCGACATCGACGAGCAGGTCACGCGCATGGCCGAGAAGTGGTTCCCGGAGCTGTGCGAATCCAACGCCGACCCGCGCGCGCAGCTGCTGTTCGACGACGGCGTCGCGTACATGGCCAACCGCGCGCCGGGCAGCGTCGACATCGTGATCGTCGATTCCACCGATCCGGTCGGCCCGGCCGAGGGCCTGTTCAACAAGGCGTTCTACGAGAGCTGCTTCCGCGCGCTGCGCGAGGGCGGCATCCTCGTGCAGCAGTCGGAATCGCCGCTCGCGCTGCTCGAACTCATCAAGGAAATGCGCGGCGAGATGGCGAAGGCCGGTTTCGCCGAATTCGCGCTGCTGCCGTTCCCGCAGCCCTGCTACCCGACCGGCTGGTGGAGCTGCACCCTGGCCCGCAAGCCGGGCGGCGGCGGCTTCGGGTTCCGCGAGGCGGACGCCCGCGGCAAAGGCTTCCCGACCCGCTACTACAGCGCCGACCTGCACCGCGGGGCCCTTGCGACGCCGCCCTTCGTCGCCGAAGCGCTCGAATAACTGTGACGTTCGTCACAAACTGAGCCAGCGCGTGGGACAGCGGCCCCGGCCTGTCCAACAATGTCCGGTCGCCGGCGGGGAGGCTGGCGACGCAGGGGCCCCAATGCGCAACGTCTTCCGACTGGCCTGGCTCACGCCCGTGCTGCTGTTCGCTTTCGGGCCGGCGGCAGGCGCGACCGTGCCCGCGCCCGCGACGGCCCCTGCATCGCAAGCGAGGCCGCAAGCCTCGTCGGGTGCCGCCGCCTTCGACCGCCTCTACGCCGACCTGCGCGACACCGGGCTCGCGACCCAGCCCGACCAGGCCGGCGTGCAGCGGCGCCTGGACGCGCTCGCCACGCTCGTGCCGGCCGGGGACGGGAAGCGCGCGCTGCGCTGGCGCGCGCTGCAGTGCGAATGGGGCTTCGACGAAGACGACAGCAAGGGCCAGCTCGCCTACGCCGACGACGGCATCGCGCGCGCGCGCGCCGCGCGCAACCCGGCGGCCGAGGCCAACTTCCATTACTGCCGCGCGACCGCGCTGGAGACGCTCGCCAGCACGCCATCGGTGATGGCCGAGTACGAGAGCGGCATTGCCGCGGCCCGCGCCGCGCACGACAACCGGCTGCTGGCGGACGGGCTGTCGCTGCGCGGCGGCCGTCGTTCCCTGCTCGGCGACCAGGCGCACGCCATCCCCGACCTGCTCGCCGCGCAACACCTGTACCAGCAGGGCGGCTTCCGCGCCGACGCCGAAGCGCTCCTGCTCGACATCGCGATCAGCTACCGGCGGATGGGGGACTCGGCGAAGGCGCACGACTACCTGCGCCAGAACGAAGCCTTCGCCACTGCGCTCGGCGACCGCGGCCAGCTCACCACCAACCTGTTGCAGCAGGGCTATCTCGCCGAGGATGAAAACCGCACCGAGGATGCCCTTGCGCTGTACCGGCGCGCGCTCGAGATCGCGCGCGACCACGGCAGCGATTACGACGTGGCCAGCATCCACCTGGCGATGGCCTGGCCGTGGATCCTGCGCAAGGACTATGCGCGCGCGCTGGCGCTGCTGGAGGCCGCACGGGACCAGTTCGCCGCGCTCGGCGACCATGCCAACGAGGACATGATCGCGCTGCGCCGCGGGCAGGCGCACGCCGGCCTCGGGCGGCACGCGCAGGCACTGGCCGACTACGCGCTCGCCGCCGAAGCGCTCGAGCGCAGCAACAACCAGCGCTACCTCGCCCTGCTCTACCACGCGCGCGCCACAAGCGAGGGCGCGACCGGCAGGAAGGACGCCGCGATCGCCGACCTCGGCCGCTACATCGAACTGCAGGACACCATCCGCCGCGCCGAAAGCAGCCAGCAGGCGCAGTTGCTGCGCTACCAGTTCGATGCCGACCGTCGCGACATGGAGAACCGCCGCCTCGAGCGCGAGCGCACGCTGCGCGACCGCCAGCTGAAAACGCTGCTGCAGGCGCGGCGCTGGCAATGGATCGCGATCGTGCTGGCCGGCGCGCTGTTGCTGCTGCTCGGCGCGCTGGTGGTGCGCACCCTCGTTCGCATGCGCCGGCTCGGCGAGATGGCGGCGACCGATCCGCTGACCGGCGTCGCCAACCGGCGCGGCATCGAGCAGCTCGGCGGCGATGCCGTCGCCGCGGCGCGCGCGCTGCGCCAGCCGCTGTGTGCGCTGGTCCTGGACGTCGACCACTTCAAGCGCGTCAACGACAGCCATGGCCATCCCTGCGGCGACCAGGTGCTGGCGCGCATCGCGCACGCGTGTCGCGACGCGTTGCGCCACATCGACCTGTTCGGGCGGCACGGCGGCGAGGAATTCCTGGTGCTGCTGCCCGATACGCGCCTGGCCTACGCATGGCCGGTGGCCGAACGCCTGCGCACCGCGGTCGCGGGCTTGTCGTTCGACGACATCGCGCCGGGGCTGGCGGTCACGGTGAGCATCGGCATGGCGCAGTTGCGCCCGGCGGACGCGGGGCTGCGCGAGCTGGTGGCGCGGGCCGACGCGGCGATGTACCGCGCGAAGGCGAACGGGCGCGATCGGGTCGAAGCGGAAGACTAGGCGGGGGTCACGACGCGGCGCCGTGCGGACGCCGGTTGCGACGGCATCGGCCTCGGCCTACAGCGCGTCGCCGTCCAGCTCGCCGGTGCGGATCCGCACCACCTTGTCGAGTTCCCACACGAAGATCTTGCCGTCGCCGATCTTGCCGGTGCCCGCGGCCTTCATGATCGCTTCCACCACCGTATCGGCCTGGTCGTCGGTGACCGCGACCTCGAGCTTGATCTTCGGCAGGAAGTCGACCACGTACTCGGCGCCGCGGTAGAGCTCGGTGTGGCCCTTCTGGCGGCCGAAGCCCTTGACCTCGGTGGCGGTGATGCCGGCGATGCCGGCGTCCGACAGCGCCTCGCGCACGTCGTCGAGCTTGAACGGCTTGATGATCGCCATGACCATCTTCATCACGAAGTCTCCCTGTCGGCTGGCGGCAGCATACCGCGCGGCGGGTCGTTGCCAGGCCGGTTGCGCCGCTGCCGCGACGGTGCTGTAGTGGCCGCGCTCCTGCCGCGGATCAGGATTCCCCGACGTCCGCGCGCGGCTTGCGCCGACGGCGCCGTGCCTTCTGCCACGCCAAGCTGGCCGCAGTCCCGCAGGAGCACCCGGATGACCGTCATCAGCGCAGCCAACTTCAACATGATCGACCTCGGCCACATCGACGAACTCGCCCGCCGCCTCAGCAGCCTGGTCCCGCCGGGTTTGCGTGAAGGCCGGGAAGAGCTGCAGCAGAACTTCAAGTCGGTGCTGCAGACCGGCCTGGGCAAGCTCGACCTGGTGACCCGCGAGGAGTTCGACGTGCAGCGCGCGGTGCTGCTGCGCACGCGCGAACAGCTCGACGCGCTGCAGGCCGTGGTCGCGCAGCTCGAAGCGCAACGCGCCGCCAACCCCGACCACTCCTGAGCCCGCCGCCATGGGACTCGCGCTCGTGCACAGCCGTGCACGCGCCGGCGTGCATGCGCCCGCGGTGCGGGTCGAAGTGCACCTGGCCGGCGGGCTGCCGTCGATGTCGATCGTCGGCCTGCCGGAAGCGGCAGTGCGCGAGGCCAAGGACCGGGTGCGCGCGGCGATCCAGTGCGCGCAGTTCGAATTCCCGGCGCGGCGCATCACCGTCAACCTCGCGCCCGCGGACCTGCGCAAGGACGGCGGCCGTTTCGACCTGGCGATCGCGCTCGGGATCCTCGCCGCCAGCGGGCAGGTGCCGCTGGAGGCGTTGCGCGACATCGAATTCCTCG
>DATJDY010000078.1:0-4782 GCA_035497155.1 Luteimonas sp. | reverse complement strand
CACATGGAAGGCCACCTGCTGGCGCCGCTGCTGGAGGACCCGGAGCTGGCGCCGCCGTTCGTGGCCCTGCTGGTGTCCGGCGGCCACACCCAGCTGGTCGCGGTCGAGGCGCTGGGCCAGTACCGGCTGCTCGGCGAGACCCTGGACGACGCCGCCGGCGAGGCCTTCGACAAGACCGCCAAGATGATGGGCCTGCCGTACCCCGGCGGCCCGCAGCTGGCCAAGCTGGCCGAGCAGGGCGTGCCGGGCCGGTTCCGCTTTGCCCGGCCGATGACGGACCGGCCGGGGCTCGACTTCAGCTTCAGCGGACTCAAGACCCAGGTGCTGCTGGCCTGGCAGAACAGCGACAAGGCGGACCAGACGAAGGCCGACATCGCGCGCGGCTTCGAGGACGCGGTGGTCGACACCCTGGCCATCAAGTGCGGGCGTGCGCTGGACGCGGCCGGCTGCGACACGCTGGTGGTCGCCGGCGGCGTCGGCGCCAACCGCCGGCTGCGGGCGAAGCTCGAGGAGATGGCGGCCGCGCGCGGCGGCCGGGTGCGCTTCCCGCGCCCGGCGCTGTGCACCGACAACGGGGCGATGATCGCCTTCGCCGGCGCGCTGCGCCTGGCCGCGGGCCAGCGCGAGGACGCCGCGGTGCGGGCGACGCCGCGGTGGGACATGGCGGCCCTGCCCGCGATCTGAGCAGCGTCCATTCCCGCTGGCACGATAAGCTGCGTCCATGGACCGGGTATTCATCGAAGGGCTGGAAGTCTCCGCGACGATCGGCTGCCATTCGTGGGAGCGGCGCGGGCCGCGGCCGCTGGTGGTGGACCTTGAGCTCGCGCACGACAACCGCCCCGCCGCCGCGAGCGACGCGCTCGCCGATGCGGTGGACTACGAGGCGGTGGCGCAGCGCATCGCGGCGCTGGCCGCGGAATCGGATTGCGAGTTGCTGGAGACCTTCGCCGAGCGCTGCGCGCAGGCGCTGCTGCGCGAGTTCGGCGCCGAGTGGCTGCGCTTGCGCATCGGCAAGCCCGGCGCGGTGCGCGGCGCGCGCACGGCGGGGGTATCGATCGAACGCGGTCGAGCCGATTTGCATGGTGCCGGTGGTGCCGGCGTTTCCGCGGCTGGCGCCCGCGCGGGCGGTTCCGCGCGTGACACGGCGACTGGCGGGTCGGAAACGCATGCCGCGACGTCGCGGACCGCCGCGCCGAGCGTCGATGTCGACGCGCTGGCCGCGCGCCTCGCCCAGCTCCCCGGCGGCATGCAGCGCCGTCGCGCGACCGATCGCCGCCCGCGCCCGCGCAGCCGCGCCTACCTGAGCCTGGGCAGCAACCTGGAGCCGGAAGCCAACCTCGCCGCCGCCGTCGCCGCGCTGCGCGCGCGCTTCGGCGACGTCGTGGTGTCGCCGGTCTACAGCTCGCCGGCGGACGGCTTCGACGGGCCGGACTTCCTCAACGCGATCATCGGCATCGACAGCGATATCCACCCGTTCGCGCTGGACGAATGGCTGCACGCGCTGGAAGAAGCGCACGGCCGCGACGCGCGCGACGCCGACTACAGCAACCGGCCGCTCGACATCGACATCATCTATTTCGGCGAGCTGGTGCTCGACGGCCCGGGCGACTTCCAGCTGCCGCGCCCGGAACTGCACCACGCGTTCGTGCTGAAGCCGCTGGCCGACATCGCACCGGACTTCGTCGACCCGATCCGCAACAAGACGCTGGCGCAATTGTGGGCGGCGCATCCGCGCCATCGCGATCCGCCGGCGCAGGTGGATGTCGTACTCTAGCCGCATGTCCGACAGCAGCGCCGCAAACAGGGTTTCCGTCGTCGTCACCGGCGCATCGCGCGGCATCGGCCTGGCGATCGCCAGGCGCTTCCATGCCGACGGCGCGCGGGTGACGGTGTGCGCGCGCGGCGAGGCGGCGCTGGACGCGGCACGCGCGTCGATGCCGGGACTGCGCACGCACGCCTGCGACCTGGCGCGGCGCGACGACGTCGAGCGCTTCGCGGCCGCGGTGCTGGCCGAAGGCGGCGCGCCGGACGTGCTGGTGAACAACGCCGGCGCGTTCCTGCCCGGCGGCATCGGCAACGAAGCCGAAGGCACGTTCGAGGCGATGATCGCGGTCAACGTCGCCAGCGCCTACCACCTGACCCGCGCGCTGCTGCCCGGCATGATCGCGCGCGGCAGCGGCACCGTCATCAACGTGTGCAGCACCGCATCGATCACGCCGTATCCCAACGGCGGCTCCTACGGCATCGCCAAGCACGCGCTTTACGGCTTCTCGCGCACGCTACGCGCCGAGATGAAGCCGCACGGCATCCGCGTGGTGGCGCTGCTGCCGGGCGCGACGCTCACGGATTCGTGGGCGGGCGCTGGCCTGCCCGACGAACGCTTCATGCCTGCCGAGGATGTCGCGGAAGCGGCGTTCATGGCCTGGCGCCTGTCGCCGCGCACCGTGGTCGAGGACATCCTGCTGCGGCCGATGCTCGGCGACATCCCTTCGGACTGACGCATGCCCGGACAGACCATCACCTTGCGTCTCGCGAAGGAGAACATGAAGTTCTCCGCGGGCCATTTCACCATCTTCGGGCCCGGCGAGCGCGAGCGCGTGCACGGCCACGATTTCCGCGTCGGCGTGCGCGTGGAAGCGCGCGTGGGCGACAACGGACTGTGCTTCGACTACGGGCTGCTGAAGCAGCGCATCGTCGAGTTGTGCCGCGAGCTCAACGAGTGGATGCTGCTGCCGGGCGAGTCGCCGCTGCTGCGCATCGAGCGCGAGGGCGCGCTGCTGCACGCGGTGTTCGGCGCGGAGCGCATCCCCTTCCTGGCGGCGGACGTCAAGGTGCTGCCGCTGGCCAACATCAGCGTCGAGGAACTGGCGCGCTGGTTCCTCGGGCGCCTGCTCGAGGATCGCGCGCAGGTCGACGCGTTCGGCCTCGAGTCGCTGGAAGTGGATGTCGCCTCCGGACCAGGCCAGGGCGCCGCGATGTCGTGGCGACGCGGCGGCTGACTTCTCCAACACGCTCCACCCATCCACCCACCATCCTTCAAGCAAGCCGGGGAAACCAAATGGGCAAGTTCGCGCGTAGCTGGGCATTGGTGAAGGCGAGCATGGACGTGCTGCGCGCCGACAAGGAATTGCTGGTGTTCCCGCTGGTCTCGAGCATCGTGACGCTCGTGGTGGCGGCGAGCTTCCTGCTGCCGATCTGGGGGCTGGGCCTGCTGCGCGGCATCGAGGGTGGCGGCGGGCCGACGGTGGCGTTGTACGTCGTGCTGTTCGCCTTCTACCTGGTGCAGTACTTCGTGATCTTCTTCTTCAACACCGCGCTGGTCGGCGCGGCGATGATCCGGCTCGACGGCGGCGACCCCACCGTCGGCGCGGGCCTGCGCATCGCCGCCGGCAAGTGGACGACGATCCTCGGCTACGCCGCGATCGCGGCGACCGTCGGCATGCTCCTGCGCGCGCTGCAGGAACGCGCCGGCTTCCTCGGCCGCATCGTCGTCGGGCTGATCGGCGCGGCGTGGACCGTGGCGAGTTTCCTGGCGGTGCCGGTGCTGGTTGCGCGCGACGTCGGCCCGATCGAAGCGGTGAAGGAAAGCGCCTCGCTGCTCGGCCGCACCTGGGGCGAGAACCTGATCGGCCAGGGCGGCATCGGCGTCGTGTTCGCGCTGGTGTACACCGTCGTCGGCCTGGCCGGCATCGCGCTGGTGGTGTTCCTCGGAACGCAGCAGCTGGCAGTGACCGCCGTGGTGGTCGCTTGCCTGCTGGTCGTGGCGATCCTGCTGCTCGCGCTGGTGCAGGCGGCGCTGTCCGGCATCTATTCGGCGGCGCTGTACCGGTTCGCGGTGGCGGGCGACGCGCCCGCTGGCTTCGACAGTGCGCTGCTGGGCAGCGCCTTCCAGCGCAAGGCCTGACCGCCCCGTGACCTCGCTTCCCCCACCCGGCGACGAGGCGCGCGCGCACATCGCGCCCCGCGACGCGATCCCGTTCTCGCGCTTCATGGAGCTGTGCCTGTACGCGCCGGGCCTGGGCTACTACAGCGCGGGCTCGACGAAGTTCGGTGCCGCCGGCGATTTCGTGACCGCGCCGGAACTCGGGCCGCTGTTCGCGGCCTGCGTCGCCGACGCGCTGGCGCCGGTGCTGCGGCAGCTCGGGCCGGACGCGCAGTTCGTCGAGATCGGCGGCGGCAGCGGCGCCTTCGCCGAAGTCGTGCTCAAGCGCCTGCTCGCGCTGGACGCACTGCCCGCGCGCTACGCGATCCTCGAGCCCAGCGCCGACCTGCGCGAACGCCAGCGGGCGCGGTTGCGCGAGCGCCTCAATCCGCTGCTGGGCGACCTGGTCGAATGGCTCGACGCGCCCGTGCAGGAACCGTGGTCGGGCGTGGTGTTCGCGAACGAGGTGATCGACGCGCTGCCGACGCCGCGCTTCACGCTGCGCGACGGCGAGGTGTTCGAGGAACACGTCGCGCTCGACGGCGAAGGCCGTTTCATCCGCCAGGATCGCCCGGCCGATGCGCTGCTCGCGGCTGCGGTGCGCCACGTCGAGCGCGACCTCGGCGCGCCGTTCCTCGATGGCTATCGCTCCGAACTGCTGCCGCAGCTGCCGTACTGGCTGCAGGCGGTGATCGGCGGCCTGCAGTCCGGCGCGCTGCTGTTCATCGACTACGGTTACGCGCGCGGCGAGTACTACCAGCCGCAGCGCAGCGAGGGCACGCTGCGCGCATTCCGCCAGCACCACGTGGTC
Organism: Luteimonas sp.; assembly: GCA_035497155.1. GTDB lineage: Bacteria > Pseudomonadota > Gammaproteobacteria > Xanthomonadales > Xanthomonadaceae > Cognatiluteimonas. The sequence goes on along the minus strand of DATJDY010000078.1, from coordinate 49 downwards.
GCGGACCTCCACGACTGGCCGGGACTGCAGGACCTCACCGCGTCGGTGG
>DATJDY010000077.1:0-3279 GCA_035497155.1 Luteimonas sp. | reverse complement strand
GGCGATGGCGTGGCTGCGGCCGATCCTCGAGCAGTGGCTCGCGAGCGGGCGCGATTACGTATTGTGCGGCGACTGGAACATCGTCCGCAGCGAACTCGACATCCGCAACTGGAAGTCGAACCAGAAGAATTCCGGCTGCCTGCCGCCCGAGCGCGAATGGCTGAACGGGCTGTGCCGCGGCGCCGGCGACACGGGCGGATGGGTGGACGCGTACCGCCACCTGCACGCCGAAGGCCAGGACTACACCTGGTGGAGCAACCGCGGCGCCGCGCGCGCGAAGAACGTCGGCTGGCGCATCGATTACCAGTTCGCCACGCCCTCGCTGCGCGGCCGCCTGCGCGCCTGCTCGATCGCAACGACGCCGCGCTTCTCCGACCACGCCCCATTCACCGTGGACTATTCCGAATGATGAGCGACGCGACCGCCAAGGCGCCCTCGTACAAGGGCTGGGCCGGGATCAAGCGCGCCTTCGCGACGCCCTCGGCGTTCACGCTGCTGATGCTGGGCTTCGGCTCGGGCCTGCCATTCCTGCTGATCGCCTCGATGACGCTGTCCACGCGCTTGCGCGACGTCGGCCTGGACCTCGGCAGCATCGGCCTGATCAGCCTGGCGAGCTTCTTCTACCTGCTGAAGTTCGCCTGGGCGCCGCTGATCGACCGCTACGCGTTCCCGCTGACCGCGTTCATGGGGCGGCGGCGTTCGTGGCTGATCGTGTCGCAGCTGCTGGTGGGCGCGAGCCTGGCGGCGCTCGCGCTGATGCGCCCCGAACTCGGCGTCGGCGGGCTCGTCGCGTGGGTGCTGGTCGGCTCGTTCGCCGGCGCGACGCAGGATTCGGTGGTCGATGCCTACCGCATCGAGATCGCACCGCTGTCCGCGCAGGCGGCACTGGCGGCGACATACACGCTGGGCTATCGCTTCGGGCTGATCGTGGGCGGCGCGGGCGCGCTGTACATCGCCGACTTCGACGGCTGGCGCGACGCCTACCTGTGGATGGCGGCGCTGATGCTGTTGCCCATCGCGACGACGGTGTTCTGCCGCGAGCCGGTCGCGCCGGAATCGACCGTCGTGCGCCGCATCGATTTCCTGGGTGCGTTCTGGCAGCCGTTCTCGAGCTACTTCCGCAACAACGGCGTGCTGCTCGGCCTGGTGCTGCTCGCCTTCGTCGGACTGTTCAAGTTCCCCGACCAGGTGATCGGCGTGATGTCGGGACCGTTCTACCTCGATTCGGGGTTCACCAAGTCGGACATCGCCACGGTGTCGAAGCTGTTCGGCATCTGGATGGGCATCGGCGGCGCGTTCGCCGGCGGCATCGCCGTGGCGGCGTTCGGATTCCGGCGCATGCTGCTGGTGGCGGCGCTGGGCGTCGCGCTCTCGAACCTGGCGTTCCTGCTGATGGCGCACAACCCTGCGCAGCTGTGGGCGTTCTACGCGGCGATCGCCGCCGACAACCTGTTCCAGGGCTTCGCGGGCGTGGTCCTGATCGCGTTCATGTCGGCGCTGACCGATCGCAACTTCACCGCCACGCAGTTCGCGCTGCTGGTTTCGCTCGCGAACCTGCCCGGCAAGTTCGTCGGCGGCATCTCCGGCTACGTGGTCGAGGCGACGTCGTATTCCACGTTCTTCGCGATGAGCGCGCTGACCGTGGTGCCGACGCTGCTGCTGCTCGCGTGGCTTTGGCCGCGCATCGGCGACCGGCAGGGCGCCTAGGAGGCACGATGGCCCCGTTCGCGCTCGACGCCATCAACCCGCTGCTCGCCGACCGGCTGCGCAAGCTGGCCGGGCGCCGCGGCTGGAGCGAAAGCGAGACGATTCGCCGCGCGGTCGAGCACGGCCTGCTGGTGCTCGAAGCCGAAGTGCCGGCGAGCCTCGAAGTCGAGGAAGACGATGCGCTGCGCGCCGCCATCGCCGCGCTCGAGCAGATTCCCGATGCGACCTTCGCCGCCGTCGGCAAGCCGCCCGAGGGCGACAAACAGCCATAAAAGCCGGCTTTCAGGCGGGGTGGATGGCGCCGAGGACGCGCGGGCCGCGCGCACCGGTGACCGACGGCAGGTTGCCGGGACGGCCGGCGAGGGTTTCGCGAGCGAACCAGGCGAAGCCCATGGCCTCGACGAAATCCGGATCGACACCGTGCATGGCGGTCGATTCGATCACGACACCAGGCAAGCGCGTGCGCAGGCGATCCAGCAGCAACGGGTTGTGCACGCCGCCGCCGCAGGCCAGCACCCGTTGCGTGCCGGGCTGTTGCGCGAGCAGCGCGGCCGCGACGCTGGCGGCGGTCAGCTCGAGCAGCGTGCGCTGCACGTCGACCGCCGATTCGCCGCCGCGCAGGCGCGCCTCGACCCAGCCGAGGTGGAACTGTTCGCGGCCGCTGCTCTTGGGCGGCGGCTGCGCGAACCACGGTTCGTCGAGCAGGCGTCCGAGTAATGCGTCGTCGAGCGTGCCCGCGCCCGCCCACGCGCCGCCGGCGTCGTAGCCACGGCCCAGGTGGCGTTCGCACCAGGCGTCGAGCAGCGCGTTCGCGGGCCCCGTGTCGAAGCCGCGCACCGCGCCGCCGTCCATCGGCAGCAGCGTGAGGTTGGCGATGCCGCCGAGGTTGAGCACCGCGCGCGCTTCGCCCGCGTCGCCCAGCATCGCGGCATGCAGCGCCGGGAGCAGCGGCGCGCCATGGCCGCCGGCGGCGACGTCGCGGCGGCGCAGGTCGCCGACGGTGCAGATGCCGGTGCGTTCGGCGATGCGGTTGGCGTCGCCGATCTGCATCGTGAAGGGAATCGGCGCGCCCGGGCGATGGCGCACGGTCTGCCCGTGCGAACCGATCGCGCGCACCGCGGCCGGCGCGACGCCGGCGTCGGACAGCAACGCGAGCGTTGCATCAGCGAACGCGATGCCGACCTGCGCGTCGAGCGCGCCGAGTTCGTCGAGGCTGCAGTCGCCGCCCTGCCCGAGCGCGACCAGCCGCGCGCGCAGCGCCGGTTCCCACGGCAGCGTGCGCCCGAGGCACAGGCGGCCGTGGCGCGCGTCGTCGAATTCCACCAGCGCGGCGTCGATGCCGTCGGCGCTGGTCCCCGAAATCAAGCCGATGAACAGTTCGCCCATCGGCGCAGTGTATTGCGTCGGAGCCTGCCTCCGGCTGGTGCCGAAGCACTGACCGCCTTCGGGGCTGGGCAGCGGAAGCGTGCAGGGACTTCCGGGGGCCGGCGCAAGTACGTCCATGTAGCCTCTTCGGCGGCATCCATGCCGCCGACGCCCCCGGAAGTCCCTGCACGCTTCCACCGCCCCCGC
>DATJDY010000076.1:0-10404 GCA_035497155.1 Luteimonas sp. | reverse complement strand
GCCCGGGCCGCCGCCGCCGTGCGGGATGCAGAAGGTCTTGTGCAGGTTGAGGTGCGAGACGTCCGAGCCCCACTTGCCGGGCCTGGCGACGCCGACGAGCGCGTTCATGTTGGCGCCGTCGGTGTACACCTGGCCGCCGTGTCGGTGCACGATCTCGCAGATCTCGACCACGTCCTCCTCGAACACGCCGTGGGTGGACGGGTAGGTCATCATGATCGCGGCGAGGCGGTCGGAATACTTCTCGGCCTTGGCGCGGATGTCGGCGACGTCGACGTTGCCGTTGGCGTCGCACTTGGTGACCACCACGCTCATGCCGCACAGCTGCGCCGAGGCGGGGTTTGTGCCGTGCGCGGATTCCGGGATCAGGCAGACGTCGCGCTGGTCGTCGCCGCGCGAGCGGTGGTACGCGCGGATCGCGAGCAGGCCCGCGTATTCGCCCTGCGCGCCGGAATTCGGCTGCAGGCTGACCGCGTCGTAGCCGGTGCACTCGGCGAGCATCGCCTCGAGCCCGGCGATCAGTTCCTGGTAGCCCTGCGCCTGCGACGCCGGCGCCAGCGGATGGATGTTCGCGAATTCCGGCCAGGTCACCGGGATCATCTCGGCCGTGGCGTTGAGCTTCATCGTGCACGAGCCCAGCGGGATCATGGTGCGATCCATCGCCAGGTCCTTGTCGGCGAGCGAGCGCATGTAGCGCAGCATCTCGTGCTCGCTGTGGTGGCTGTTGAACACCGGGTGGGTCAGGAACTTCGAGGTGCGGCGCAGGCCTTCCGGGATCAGAGACGGCGCGCTGGCGTCCAGCGCCTCGACGTCGGGCAGCGCCGCATCGTCGCCGCCGAAGATGCGCCACAGCAGCTCGATGTCGGCGCGCGTACTGGTTTCGTCCAGCGAGATGCACAGGTACTCGCCCCAGGCCTTGCGCAGGTTGGCGCCCATCGCCACGGCGCGCGCGGCGATGGCGTCGGTGCGGTCGCCTGCCTTGATGCTGATCGTGTCGAACGCGCTGTCGTGGTGCGACGCGGTGAAGCCGAGCTGCTGCAGGCCGGCCTTCAGGATCGCGGCGAGCCGCGCCACGCGCGAGGCGATGCGCACCAGCCCGTCGGGCCCGTGGTACACGGCGTACATGGACGCCATCACCGCCAGCAGCACCTGCGCGGTGCAGATGTTGCTCGTGGCCTTCTCGCGGCGGATGTGTTGTTCGCGCGTCTGCAGCGTGAGCCGGTAGGCCTGGTTGCCTTCGGTGTCGATCGACACGCCGATCAGGCGGCCCGGCATCGAGCGCTTGTACGCGTCGCGGCAGGCCATGAACGCGGCGTGCGGGCCGCCGAAGCCGAACGGCACGCCGAAGCGCTGGGTGTTGCCGACCACGATGTCGGCGCCCATCTCGCCCGGCGTCTTGAGCAGTGCCAGCGCGAGCAGGTCGGTGGCGAAGATCGCCAGCGCGCCCTTGGCGTGGATCTTCGCGACCTCCTCGCTCCAGTCCAGCAGCCAGCCGCTGCTGGCCGGATACTGGATCAACGCCGCGAAGTAATCGTCGGCGGCGATCGCGGCGTCCCAGGCTTCCTCGGAATCGGCGAGCCTGATGGACAGGCCCAGCGGCTCGGCGCGCGTGCGCATCACCTCGATGGTCTGCGGGTGCGCGTCGCCGAACACGACGATGGTGTTGCCCTTCGCCTTCGCCGAGCGCTTGGCGAGCGTCATCGCCTCGGCCGCCGCGGTCGCCTCGTCGAGCAACGATGCGTTCGCGATTTCCATGCCGGTCAGCTCGGCGCACATGGTCTGGAAGTTGATCAGCGCTTCCATGCGGCCCTGCGAGATTTCCGCCTGGTAGGGCGTGTAGGCCGTGTACCAGGCCGGGTTCTCGAGGATGTTGCGCAGGATGACGTTCGGCGTGTGCGTGCCGTAGTAGCCCTGGCCGATGAAGCTGCGGAACACCTGGTTCTGGTCCGCGAGCGCGCGGATCTTCGCCAGCGCGTCGACTTCGGTCATCGACGGCGGCAGTGCCAGGGGCGCGCGCGAGCGGATCGCCGCCGGGACGATCGCGTCGGTCATCGCGTCCAGCGAATCGTGGCCGACCGCCGCGAGCATGCGCGCGACCTCGGCGTCGTCCGGGCCGATGTGGCGCGAGACGAAGGCGTCATGGTGTTCGAGGGAGCGCAGCGAGGGCGTGGCGGGCGTGTCGGAACGGGGCATGGCGGCATCCGGGGCGCGAAAGTGGCGGGATGCCCGCTCTGTCCTTTTGCCTGAGAGTTTGGAAGCGCGCGGACGGGGAGGGGAACTCCGCGCGGCTTCTTGCCCCTTCGGCGCCGGCATCGCCCCTGCGGGCGCGACGGTCTCTCCAGAGTGTGGTCACACGGCGGTCTTCGGCCTGAGCGATTCCGGGCGGTTGCGCCTTCGGCAGCGCGACGTGGCCGATGGCCCGCGCGCTTCTCCCTCCGTGCGGGCGGGATTATACCCCGTGGCCGGCCGCTTCCGGCGGCGCGTTCCGTACACTGGGACATGCCCGCGCATTCCGTCCCGTCGAGCCGTCGCCTGGCCCTGCTGCTGGGCGGCCTGGCCATGTTCGGGCCGTTCTCGATCGACACCATTTTCCCGGGCTTCCCGGCGATCGGCGCGGCGCTCGGCGCCGATCCATTCCGGATGCAGCAGACGATCAGCGTGTACCTGGCCGCCTATGCGCTGATGAGCATCGTCCACGGGCCGTTGTCGGACGCGCTCGGGCGGCGGCCGGTGATCCTGGGCGGGCTGGCGGTGTTCGCGGCCGCATCGGCGGGCTGCGCGCTGTCGACCGGCTTCGGCGAACTGCTTGCGTGGCGCGCGCTGCAGGGGTTGTCGGCGGGCGTGGGCATCATCGTCGGTCGCGCGGTGATCCGCGACGTGCTGCACGGCGACGACGCGCAGCGCCTGATGAGCCAGGTGTCGATGATCTTCGGCATCGCCCCCGCGGTGGCGCCCGTGGTGGGCGGCTGGCTGCTGGGCTGGCAGCGCTGGCCGGCGATCTTCTGGTTCCTCGTCGCGTTCTCGCTCGCGCTGCTCGCGGCGACCTGGCTCGCGCTGCCGGAAACCCATCCGAAGCCTGCGCGCCTGTCGCCGGCGCCGCGCGCGCTGCTGCGTGATTACGCCGCGATCTTCATGAACCCGCGCTTCCAGCGCCTCGCCGCGGCCGCGAGCTTCAACTTCGGCGCGCTGTTCCTCTACATCGCCTCGGCGCCGGCCTTCGTGCTCGAGCTGCTGCGGCTCGACGGGCGCCACCTGCGCGAAAACGAGTTCGCGTGGTTCTTCCTGCCGATGATCAGCGGCATGATGCTCGGCGCGCTCGTGTCCGGGCGCATGGCCGGGCGCGTGCCGGGCGCGACGCAGATCCGCATCGGTTTCGCCTGCTGCGGCGTCGCGATGGCGGCCAACCTCGCCTACAACGCGCTGGCGACGACGCTCGACGTGCCGTGGGCGCTGGCGCCGATCATGCTCAACGCCTTCGGCATCGCGCTGGTGTTCCCGATCCTGACGCTGGCGATCCTCGACATGTATCCGCGCCAGCGCGGCAGCGCGTCGTCGCTGCAGGCCTTCACCGGGCTGGTGTGCAACGCGGTCATCGCCGGCGCGCTGTCGCCGCTGCTCAGCGCCAGCGGCCTGCACCTCGCCGCGGGGGCGACGGTGTTCGCGTTCCTGGCCTGGCTGGTCTGGCATGGCGAAATGCGCGCGGGGGCGCGCTTGCCGGCGGGCGATCCGGAACTCGCCGTGGCGCTGGAACCCGTCGACCGCCTGTGATCCGGGCGCGCCGCGCTGCGCGCTGCGCCGAAGGCAGTGCTGCCCGATGCGCTACGGCGCCGACAGGGCGGCGATGCGCCGTTCGCGTTGCTGCCAGAAGTACACCGGCGCGCCGGCGAGCAACAGCACGCCGCCCCACGCCAGCGCTTCCGCGCCCGCGCCCAGCAAGGCGTAGATGCTGTAGGCGAGTGCCAGCAGCGCGACGACGCGCCCCTCGCGGCCACCGCGCCACAGCCACGCCGCGCTGCTTGCCGCGTAGGGCAGCAGGATTGCGGCGGTCGACAGCAAGAGGATGAAGGTGAACAACTGCACCAGCGAGCGGCTGTAGTTGGCGATGACGAGCGCGCTGGCCAGTGCGGCGCCGGCGACGATGCCGAACGCGGGCGTGCCCTTGCGGTCGAGCCGGGCGAAGCGGCGCGGGAACAGGCCGTCGTTGGCGGCGGCAAGCGTGACTTGCGCGCAGACCAGCGTCCAGCCGTTCACCGCGCCGTACGTGGACACCGCGGCGAGCGCGGCGACGGCGATCGCCGCGGCGGGCCCCCAGAGGCGGCCCGCGGCTTCGGCCATCGGTGCCTGCGATTGCGCGAGCACCTGCGTCGGCACCAGGCCGATCACCACGGTGCAGGCGAGGATCGTCGCGACGCCGGCGAGCAGCGTGCCCAGCACGGTGGCGCGCGGGATCGTGCGCTGCGGATCGCGGATCGACGCGGCGGGCACGGTCGCCGCTTCGAGCCCGCCGAACGCCCACATCGTCAGGATCACCGTCGCCTGCGCGAGTTGCGGCAGCGTCGCGCCGCTCGGATTGAACGGGCGATACGAGTGCGCGTCGACGAACCACAGGGCAAGCAGTCCGAACAGCAGCAGCGGCAGCAGCTTCAGCGCCGTGACCACCAGCTGCATGCGGCCGGCTTCGCGCACGCCGGCGAGGTTGACCGCGGCGCAGCTCCAGATCGCGACCAGCGCGCAGGCCGCGCCGCGCGCCGGCGTCGCTGTCAGCGCCGGGAAGATCGCCGCGAGGCTGCCGGCGAAGGCGACCGCGATCGCGGCCATGCCCGACCAGATCGACACCCAGTAGCTCCACGCGATGCCGAAGCCGGCGGCGTCGCCGAACGCGCGGCGCGTGTACGCGTACGGGCCGCCGGTGCAGGGCCAGCGCACCGCCAGCCGCGCGAACGTCGCCGCCAGCAGCAGCGCGCCGCACAGGGTGATCCCCCAGCCGGCGAGGCTCGCGCCGCCGTAGGGCGCGAGCGCGGCCGGCAGCATGAACACGCCGCTGCCGATCATGCTGCCGACGACGAGCGCCGTCGCCATCCACAGGCCCAGCGGCCGCGATGGTGGCGTGGCCGCGTCTCCGCCGCGATCGCCCGTGTCGTTTGCCGTCGCGCTCATGCCAGTGCTTCCCGGTAGGCCGCGCGCAACAGTTCCTGGAAATGGAACACGCCGGTTTCGCGCAGCGGGTTCAGGCGCCCTGCCACATACGAGCCCGACGCAAGGCCGCGCTGCACGTCCTCGCAGATGCGCAGGTCCTCGAGTTGCACCTCGTCGCTGAAGTCGCGGTCCGCGTCGCGCCGTGCGCGCGCTTCGCCGGAGCTTTCACCATGGTCGTCGTCGAGCGGATAGTAGAAATCGAACTCGACGCGGCAACGATCCACCGCCAGCGGCACCACGCGATTGGTCTGCAGCCGCCCGGGCAGGATGTTGAGCATCGTGTTGGGCCACAGCCAGTAATAGAGCGCGTCGCCGTTGCCGTAGAGGCCCGGGGTGCTCTCGAGGGGGCTCCACTGCAGCGAATGCCAGCGCGCCAGCTCGGTGGCGTAGCTGCGGTAGTCGAGCATGCGGTTGAGGGCCGGATGCACGTGCGGGACGTGGTAGCCCTCGAGGTAGTTGTCGACGTAGGCCTTCCAGTTGCACGCGATCTCGTAGGCCGCGTGGCGGTGGTGGCCGTAGCCGGCGAGGCCGCGCCCGCCTTCGCCGGCATGCAGGCCGATGCGCGCATCGATGCCGGCCACGAGGTCCTCGAACGGGATCGCGCGCGCCGGGTCGGCCGTGCCGAACACCAGGCCCTGCCATTCGCGCACGGCCAGTTCCGGCAGGCGCACGGACGCGGCGTCGAAGCCTTCCGCCGACTGCATCTCGGGCGCGGATTTCAGCTGCCCGTCCAGCGCGTAGGTCCAGCCGTGGTAGCGGCAGCGCAGCGATTTTGCCGCCAGGCCATCGCATTGCGCGATCGGCCCGGCGCGATGCCGGCACACGTTGTGGAAGGCGCGGACCACGCCATCGGCGCCGCGCACCGCGATGACCGGCAGGCCGCCGCAGTCGGCGACGACGTGGTCGCCGGCATTGCGCAGCCGGCTGGCGTGGCCGAGCAGGTGCCAGGCACGGTCGAAGATCGCGTCGCGCTCGAGCGCCACCGTCGCCGGGTCGCGATACCAGCGTGCCGGCACCGTCGAAGCGCACACCAGCCGCTGTGGTGCCGTTTCCCCGGCGGAATCCATCGCTTGGCGATCGTTCATTGCGCAGCTCCACCGGGGGCGGTGCCTGGAGCTGCGGCCAACGCCGCGGGCGAATCCTTCCAGCCGCAGCTGCGTCCGGCGTTCTCCTGCGCCAGCCATTCGCGCAACGGCGCGAAGTACTCCAGCATCGCCGCCGCGTCGACGCGGTCGGTGCCGGCGAACCGGCGCAGCGTGTCCTGCCACGGGCGGCTCGCGCCGGCGGCGAGCATCTCGCGGTACTTGCGGCCTGCGGCGGCGTTGCCGTGGAAATCGCACTCGTACAGCGGGCCCTTGAAGCCGGAGGCGTCGCACAGCGCCTTGTAGAACTGGAATTGCAGGACGTCGGCGAGGAAATAGCGCACGTACGGCGTGTTGGCGGCCACGTGGTATTTCGCGCCCGGGTCGAACAGGTCCTCGCCGCGCGCCTGCACCGGCGCCACGCCCTGGTAGCGCGCCTTCAGCGCCCACCACGCCTGGTTGTAGCGCGACGGCGGGATCGAGCCGTCGAACACGCCCCAGCGCCAGCGGTCCACCGCCAGCCCGAACGGCAGGAACGCGACCTTCGCCAGCGCCATCCGCATCTGCGCATCGACCAGGGCCTCGTGGGAGCGCTGCGGTTCGCCTGCCAGCCCGATCGAATGCAGGTACGCCGGCGTCATCGACAGCACGATCGTGTCGCCGATGGCCTCGTGGAAACCGTCGTTCGCGCCGTCCTGGAAGATCGGCGGCTGCTTCGCGTACGCCAGCGAGTAATAGACGTGGCCGAGTTCGTGGTAGAGCGTGGTGAAGTCTTCCTCGGTCGGGCTGGTGCAGGTCTTGGTGCGCACGTCGCCCTGCATGTCCATGTCCCACGCGCTGGCGTGGCAGACCACGTCGCGGTCGCGCGGCTTGATGAACTGCGAGCGCCGCCAGTAGCTGTCGGGCAGGGCGGGCATGCCGAGCGACACGTAGAACGACTCGGCGCGCTTCGCCATCCGCAACGCGCTGTCCAGGCGCGCGGTGCGCAGCGCTTCGACCGTGGCTTCGGGTGTCGGCTGCTCGCCGGCGTCGGCGAGCGCCGCGTCGCGATCCTCGCGGAAACGCGCCTGCAGCGCGGCGGTGACGTCCAGGTCGCCGGCATCGGGATAGGGTTCGAGCAGGTCGTGCAGGTTGCTCCAGTCCTGCTGCCACATGTTCCCCATCAGGTGCGCCGGCAGCAGTCCGCCCGGCAATGCGCCGCGATCGGCGCCGTAGCGCGCCTGCAGACGCGCCCGCGCGTAGCAGTGCAGCTGGGTATACAGCGGCTTGACCTCGCCCCACAGCCGGTCGGTGTCCGCGGCCAGTTGCGCAGGCGGCATGTCGTAGCCGGCGCGCCAGGCTTCGCCGGCGTCGGCGAAGCCCATGTCGCGCGCACCTTCGTCCACCAGTTCGACGAAGCGCGTGTAGTCCTTGCGCATCGGCGCGGCGACGGAGTGCCAGCCGTTCCATGCGTCCAGTTGCGCGTCGTAATCGCGGCTGGTGCGCAGCACCGCCTCGAGTTCGCCGAGCTGGCGGCAGCGGCGCGCGTCGTCGTTGCCGGTGGTGGCGCCGTTGCCGTCGCTACCCGTGCAATAGCGCCCGGCGCCATAGTCGCCCTCCATGCGCGTGGCGATGCGCGTGAGCTCGGCGCGCTTCGCCGGATCCCGCGGCGGCGGCATCGGCGACATCCGCGTGAGCAACGCCAGCGCGCGCGCCGTTTCCGGCCGCATCGGCTTGCCTTCGAAGCGGCGCGACTGCCCGATCCAGCCGTCGAGCTTCGCCAGCCAGCGCTCGTTGGCCCTGGCCGCGAGCAATTCGCTGTCGACGTTGATGTAGGTGGACGACACCCACTGCGCCGCACTCAGTTCCGAATGGCCGGCCTGCATCTCGCGGTTGACGCGGGCGATGAAGGCGTCGGCGTCCTCGTCGGCGGGGATCGCGCCCGCGGCGCCGGTCGCGGGTGCGGTCGCGCGCTTGCAGGCCGAAGGCGCCAGCACCAGCAATGCGGCCACGGTGGCGGCGGCGAGCAGCCTGGTGGCGCGCAGGCGGAGCGGGGACGGGCGCGGCCGCGTCATGTCGGGATCCGGTGCCGAAAAATGCAGGCTAGTGGCCCTGTCGCGGCGGTGCAAGCCGCGCATCATCGTCGACGAGTCCCGCGCGCCGCAGCCAGGCCCAGGCTTCGGCGGCGTCGCCATGCACGTAGGCGCGCGCCGAACCGAGCCGGAACGCGTAGCCCCACGCATCCATGTCGGCGAGGATGCGGTCCGCGCCGACACCGGGCAACGCGTCGCCGAGCAACGACTGCAGCACGCACGCCGCGTCCTCCTCCTCGATGGAATCGGTGGCGTCGGTATGCACGGCGTCGCGCCGTCCGGGCGGCAGCACGATCAGGTGCGCGGCTTCGTGCAGCAGCGAGTGCAGCGGCGTGTCGCCGCGCGCGTGCACCGTCGCGCCGACGATGCCCGCTTCCGGTTCGCCCCAGTAGCTGCCCGGGATCGGCGCGCCGTCGGCGACGCGTTCCAGCCGCAGCCCGTAGCGCGCGAGCAGCGCGGCGACGTCGTCGTCGGCCACGTCGCGCAACAGCAAGACTCCGCTCACGTCAGGCCCCGCGCAAGCCGCGATCCGGCCGGAACGCTAGGCCGTCGCCGCGCGCCCGTCGGGCAGCGACACCGAGATGTCGAGCACGTCGTGCTCGCCTTCCTTGACCACGTCGACCTTGATCGCGTCCACGTCCACGCTGACGTACTTGCGGATCACCTCGAGCAGCTCGCGGCGCAGCAGCGGCAGGTAGTCCGGCCCGCCATGCGAACTGCGCTCCTGCGCGATGATGATGCGCAGGCGATCCTTGGCGATCGAGGCGGTGTTCTTCTTGACCTTCAGGAAATCGAACATTCCCATGCCTCAACCCCCGAAGAGCTTCGTGAAGAAGCCCTTCTTTTCCGCCTGTGTGAAGCGCATCGGCCGCGTTTCGCCCATCAGGCGCGCGACCGCGTCGTCGTAGGCCTGGCCGGCCGGGGATTCGAGGTCGAGGATGACGGGTTCTCCCTTGTTGGAGGCATTGAGCACGTCGCCGGATTCGGGGATCACGCCCACGGTCTTGAGGCCGAGCACTTCCTCGACGTCGCCGATGGACAGCATCTCGCCGGTTTCCACGCGCGACGGGCTGTAGCGGGTGAGCAGCAGGTGCTCGGCGACGCGCTCGCCGTTCTCGGCGCGCTTCGTCTTCGAGGCCAGCAGGCCGAGGATGCGGTCGGAGTCGCGCACGCTCGACACTTCCGGGTTCACCACCACCACCGCCTGGTCGGCGAAGTACATCGCCAGGAACGCACCCTTCTCGATGCCGGCCGGCGAATCGCACACGATGTAGTCGAAGCCGTCGTCGGCCAGGTCCTTGAGCACCTTCTCAACGCCTTCGGTCGTCAGCGCGTCCTTGTCGCGCGTCTGCGACGCGGCGAGCACGAACAGGGTGTCGAAGCGCTTGTCCTTGATCAGCGCCTGGCGCAGCGAGGCCTCGCCGTGGATCACGTTCACGAAGTCGTACACCACGCGCCGCTCGCAGCCCATGATCAGGTCGAGGTTGCGCAGGCCCACGTCGAAGTCGATCACGGCGACCTTCTTGCCGTGGCGCGCGAGGCCGCAGGCAAGGGAGGCGCTGGTGGTGGTCTTGCCCACGCCGCCCTTGCCGGACGTGACTACGATGATTTCGGCCAAAGTGCTTCTCCCTGTGTGCGGCGTCTCAATCGAGCGCGGCGATGTTGAGTTGTCCGTTGTTGTCGAGCCAGACCTGCACGGGCTTGCCGTGCAGTTCCTTCGGGATTTCGTCCAGGACCTTGTAGTGGCCGGCGACGGCGACCAGTTCGGCGTGGAACTCCCGGCAGAAGATACGTGCCTTTTCGTTGCCCTGCGCGCCGGCGAGCGCGCGGCCGCGCAGGGCGCCGTAGATGTGGATCGAGCCGTCGGCGATCACTTCGGCGCCGGCGCCGACCGCGGCGAGCACGGTCAGGTCGCGGTTCTCGGCGTAGACCTGCTGGCCGGAGCGGATCGGGGCGGCCTGGATCAGCCCCGGTTCGGCGCGGCCGGCGGCGGCCGGGGCGGGCGCGGCGGCGGGCGCTGCCGCAGGGGCGGGGGCCGGAGCTTCGGCGGCCGCGGC